>JBIIIL010000083.1:0-9653 GCA_044234825.1 Phycisphaerales bacterium | reverse complement strand
CGGCCTGGCCCGACGCCACCTCAAGCCACATGGGCACCACGACATCCGCCAGCACGCGGTTGCGCTGCACATCCGTGGCGATGACGCGGCCCTGCACGATGCGGGGCTGGCCATCGACCGGCTCGATGAACACGCCTCCGCCGGCCGCGTGGTTCATCTTCAGCGCCTTCGCGTGCACGAGCCCGCGCACGCGCCTGCCCACATGCGCCGCGAGGTCGCGCTCGTCTGCGGAGCACGCCAGCCTGATCATGTAGTTGGTGCCGGGTACGCGGAGGACCACGTGGCCATCGGCCACGCTCCTCAGCACGCCTGTCGCGACATCGCTCACGGTGGTGGACATGGGGAGGAAGCGTAGCGCAGCGGCCACGCGCGGTGGCAAGGCTGGCCATGCGGACCGCCGCGGACCAGCACGCGGCTCACCCCACGCGGGTGCCGACGCGGGCGACGAAGTTGCCGATGAGGGCAGGACCCTCTCCCGTCAGGAAGCTCTCCGGATGGAACTGCACGCCATCCATGGGACATTCCGCCGAACCTGGCCCTCGCCAGCGGAGCCCCATCACGATGCCATCGGCTGTCCACGCGCTGACCTCGAAGGGGTCTCTCACGGTGGATCGATCCACCACAAGCGAGTGGTACCGGGCCACCGTCATCGGCGACGGCAGGCCCGCGAACAGCCCGCGGCCGTCGTGCTCGATCTGACTTGTCTTGCCGTGCACAGGCTCTGACGCGGTCACGACGCGCATGCCGAACGCATCCGCCATCGCCTGGTGCCCGAGGCACACGCCGAGGATCGGCACTCGACCGGCGAACGCGAGGATCGCCTCCCGGCAGATCCCGCTCTCGGCCGGCGAACACGGCCCGGGCGAGATCACGATCGCCGACGGGTCGAGGGCCAGCAGCTCGCGCACCTCAAGCTCGTCGTTGCGGATGACGCGCACGACGACGTCCGGCCTGCGCTGCCCGATCGCATGCACCAGGTTCCAGGTGAACGAGTCGTAGTTGTCAAGGACCAGGATCATGGCTGTGGTCATGATCGTGGTGCGCACCGCCCTCGTGGCCATGCGCATGGTCGTGGGCAGGATCTGTGCACGCCGCCCCATGCTCGTGGGCATGGGTCGCCGCCTCGAGGCGCCCGATGCCCCATGCGATGCCGAGTCCGGCGACAAGCGCGGCCGTGAGACCGAACCGGTCGTGCGAGTGGAACTGGAGCTCGGGCAGGAGGTCAGCCGCCGCAATGCACAGGAACGTGCCCGCGCTGAAGGCAAGCGCGAGACCGAGCAGCCCCGAGCTGTCCCCGCGCACGCCGAGGGCGAAGGCAATCGCACCGAGCGGCACGATCGCGGCGAACACCACGTTCATCGCGTGGCGCCGCGCGTTGCTGGCGCCTGCTGCCGCGAGCATCGTCGAGAGCGTCATCGCATCGAAGGGCTTGTGGAGCAGCACCACGAGCACTGTGGCGAAACCGGCCAGCGCGCCGTGGCCCTCGCGAGCGCCGAGCTCGATGGCCGCCGCGATCGCGATGCCCTCAAGCGCGCTGTGCAGGCCCAGTCCGGCGAACGCGCCGATCCAGCCGCCCCGACCCAGGACCGGGGCGTCGCTGCCGGCTGCCGCCGCAGGACCCGCAGCATCGCCATGCGCATGCGAGTGCCCGTGATGCCCGTGCGCGCACTCGTGACCCCCACCGGCCGCGTCGGCCGCGGGCACGGGCTCGTGCCGGTGGTGGTCGAGGAACCGCGCAAGCACGAACATGAGCACGAAGCCAAGCACCGCGGCGATCATGACGGGCTCGATGCCCTCGTGCGTGGCGGAGGCGCCACGCGCCATCAGCGCGTGCGGCAGCATGTGGAAGCACGCGACGCCGAGCATGACCCCCGCCACCCCGCTCAGCGCAAACTGGAGCGCACGGTGACCGAGGCGGATGCGGATCGCCGCTGCGCCGCCGATGATGCTCGCGGCGCACACAGCCGCGAGCGAGCCGATCAGTGCCATGGTCGGGGAGATGTCCACGGGGAGGTCAGCTCAGGTCGTGGGCCCGAATCCGCGCACGGCGACCTGCGCGCGGTGCAGGTGAGGCACGCCGCCTCGACGAAAAACCCCCGCACGGGCGGGGGCATTCGTCCTTCGCTGCAGTGGAGTGGATGAGGATCGAACTCACAACCTCCTCGATGCGACCGAGGCGCTCTCCCAATTGAGCTACCACCCCAAGGGAGACCGACCACTATACCCGGATGCCCCGTCCATGACTACCGCGGATACCTTGCGGCAGCGATGGGAGAACGCGCGGACATTGCCCCGCCTGCGGTGGCTGCCGAATCGGCGATCGTGCCGGACCGCTCGAGCCCTGCGGGCCCCCATCCGCAGCCCGCCCCCAACCGCGACACGCCTGCCATGCGGCAGCATGCGCGCTTCAAGGCAGCGCATCCAGGTTGCATCCTCCTGTTCCGGATGGGCGACTTCTACGAGATGTTCGACGACGACGCGGTCGCCGCGCACCGCATCCTCGGCATCACGCTGACGGAACGCACGAGCGGCATCCCGATGGCCGGCGTGCCGTTCCACTCCGCCGAGACGTACATCCGCAGGCTTGTCGAGGCTGGACAGCGCATCGCCGTGTGCGAGCAGGTCGAGGACCCGAAGTCGGCCAAGGGCGTCGTGGAGCGCGCGGTGGTGCGTGTGGTGACGCCCGGGACACGAGTCGACGAGTCGCTGCTCGAGGAGGGATCCCCGAACCGGATCGCTGCCCTCGTCATCGACGGCGCGCGCTCCGCGGTGGCCGCCGTCGAGCTCAGCACCGGCTCCTTCGAGGTGCACTCGTGCGGCGCGCGCGACTGGCCCGGCGCGCTGGCCCGCGTCGGCGCCTCGGAGGTCCTGCACGCCGAGGGCGGCGCGGCCGCCGATGGCACGGCGCTTGACGTCACCCTGCGCACCATGGCCATGTCGCCAGCGCCACGGGCGCCCGGCGCCATGAGCGATCGCACGGCGCGGGACTCCTTCCGGCGCCACTACGGCGTGACCGACCTCGGCGGATTCGGTCTCGGGGACTCCGGACCGGAGATGCGCGCCGCTGGTGCGCTTCTGACCTACCTGCTCGAGACGCAGGCGGGCCTCGCCGTGGATGGCGCGCATGGCACTGCGGCAGGAACGCGCAGCCTTGCGCACCTCGAGCCGCCGCGGCGCATCAGCCCGGAGTCGTCGGTGCAGATCGACGCGTGGACGCTGCGCGCCCTCGAGATCGAGCGCACGCAGCTGGCGGGCTCGGTCGACGGGTCGCTGCTCGGGAGCCTCGTCCCGCCGCGCACGCCGATGGGCCGTCGGCTCCTGCGGGAGTGGCTGCTTCAGCCGCTCCGCGACGAGTCCGCGGTCACAGGCAGGCATGCGGCGGTGTCGGTCCTGTGCGCCGATGATGCCCTGCGCGCTGCCGTTGGCCGCGCGCTTGCGGCGGTTCAGGACATCGCCAGGATCCATGGTCGCGTCGCGATGAGGCGTGCGACGCCGCGGGACCTTGTGGCGCTCGGCAAGTCGCTGGCGCGCATCGCACCGCTCGCGGCATCCCTGCAGGACATCGATGCGCTCCATGCCATCCACGCGCGGCTCCTCGCTGCCGTGCCGGCGCTCGACCCGCTCGCGCTGCGCATCGCGGGGACATGCGTCGACGAGGCGCCGGCGCACCTCAGGGAGGGCGGGCTGATCCGCGACAGCGTCGATGCGGACCTCGACGAGGCGCGCGGGCTCCAGCGCGATGCGGGCGCGTGGCTCGCGGAGTACCAGGCGCAGCTCGTCGCGCAGACCGGCATCGAGAGCCTGCGGACCGGCTACAACCGGGTCTTCGGCTTCTACATCGAGGTGACGCACACCCATGCGGCGCGGGTGCCTGCGGCGTTCACGAGGCGGCAGACGCTGCGCAACGCGGAGCGCTACGTCACCGCCGAGCTCAAGTCCTACGAGGACCGGGTGCTCTCCGCCGAATCGCGCGCGCTCGAGCGCGAGCGCGCCATCTTCGACGACCTGCTCGGACATGTCGCCGCCGCCGGCGCCGACATCGCTGACGCGGCGCGCACGGTCGCCGAGCTCGATTGCCTGTGCGCATTCGCGGAGCAGGCGGTGCGGCGCCACTGGGTGCGGCCCGAGATCAGCGCGCTCCCCGTGCTCGAGGTGGTCGGCGGGCGGCATCCCGTGCTCGACCTATCGCTCGGCTCCGGATGCGTGCCCAACGACTGCGCACTCGGCGGGCATGGCCGGCCCGCCCTCGCGCTCGTCACCGGCCCGAACATGGCGGGCAAGAGCACCTACATCCGCCAGAACGCGCTCCTGTGCGTGCTTGCGCTCGCCGGTTCGTTCGTCCCGGCGGAGCGCGCGACCGTCGGCGTCTGCGACCGCATCTTCGCGCGCATCGGCGCCGGGGACGAGCTGCATGCGGGCCGCTCCACCTTCATGGTGGAGATGACCGAGACGGCGCAGATCCTCAACGGGGCCACGGCACGCACGCTGGTGGTGCTCGACGAGATCGGCCGCGGCACGAGCACGCTCGATGGACTGAGCCTCGCCTGGGCGATCGCGGAGACGCTCGCCGCGCGCGGATGCCGCACGCTGTTCGCCACGCACTACCACGAGATCACGGCACTCGCGGACGCTGATGCGCGCATCGGCAACCTGCGCGTCGCCGTGCGGGAGTGGAAGGACGAGATCGTGTTCCTGCACCGCATCGAGCCTGGACGCGCGGACCGCTCGTACGGCATCCATGTCGCGCGGCTCGCGGGCCTGCCCGCGGGCACCATCCGCCGCGCGCACGCGGTGCTCGAGTCGCTCGCTGTGCACGGCGCGCCTGCCGGCCCGGACGCGAGGGAGCCAGGACTCTTCGATGCGCCGGCCGACCGGCACGTCGCGTCGGCCGCGCTGAACGACGGGGCAGGCGCGGCGCCAGCGCCCGCGGCCGATGCCCTCGCGCCCGGCGAGCGGGAGGCCCTTGACGCGCTGCGATCGGCACAGCTCGAGTCGATGACGCCGCTTCAGGCCTTTGACCTGCTGCGCCGCGCGCGCAGCCTGCTTGGCTAGCTGCTCGCATCCAAGGCGCCATCCGAGGCGCGTGGCGGGCCAGGCTCGGACGCGGCCACGCTCGACGCGCCTACGCTTGGCGCCATGGACGCTCCCACACTCCGTGCCGCGCATGGCGCCGGCCTGACGTACGACGCGTACCTCGCCAGCGACGCGTCGCGTGCGCGCCCCTGGCACGAGATGGGGCAGCGCGTGAGCCTGAGCCCCGTGCAGCGTTCGCTGCTCGCGAGCTTTACGCGGCGCATGCCGGTGATCTGCCTCAGCGGGATCTGGTGCGGCGACTGCTCCGCGCAGGGGCCGATGCTCGCGGCGATCGCCGAAGCCTGCCCGGCGGTCGACCTGCGCTGGCTCGACCGCGACGAGCATGCGGAGCTTTCTGAGCGCGTCACGATCTGCGGCGGACGGCGCGTGCCGACGGTCATCTGGATGTCCGAGGACTTCGAGTTCGTGTCGCTGCTTGGCGACAGGACGCTGTCGCGGTACCGGGCGATGGCCGCGCGGTCCCTCGGCGCCGCATGCCCCCTTCCCGGCGCGCCGCTGCCCGACGACGAGCTCGCGGCCACCCTGTCCGAATGGGTTGGCGAGTTCGAGAGGGTGCAGCTGCTGCTGCGGCTGTCCCCCCGCCTGCGACAGAAGCACGGCGACTGACGCGCCGGGAAACCGCGCCCAGCGCCATTGGAGCGAGGGGCCTGGCGCGCCTCAGCGCAGCTTGAGGCTGGCCAGCGCGATCATGGCCAGCACGATCGAGATCACGTAGAAGCGGACCACAACCTGCTGCTCCTTCCATCCGCCGAGGTGGAAGTGGTGGTGAATCGGCGCGCACCTCAGGATGCGCTGCCCCTGTCCACGGGTGCGCTTGGTGATCTTGAACCAGCCCGTCTGCATGATGACGCTGCCGATCTCGAAGATGTAGATGCCCGCGAGCAGCGGCAGCAGCGCCTCCTGCCGCGTGGCGACCGCGACGAGGCCCACAAGGCCGCCCATCGGCAGGCTCCCGGTGTCGCCCATGAAGACGCTCGCCGGGGAGCAGTTGAACCACAGGAACCCCAGGCACGCCCCCGCCATCGCCCCCGCGACCACCATCAGCTCGCCGGTGCCCTCCACATGCGGCACCATCAGGAAGTACGCGGCCCGCGGGCTGCCTGAAATCCATGCGATCACCATCAGGGCGAAGCTGGTGATCACGAGGTTCCCCGGCGCGAGGCCATCCATGCCGTCGGTGATGTTCACCGCGTTCGACATGCCTGCGATGACGATCGTCGCCAGGATCGTGAACATGCCTGCGCCGAGCACGATCACCCGCCCATCGACGACTGGCGGCTGCACGATGGACTCGACCGTCGGTGTGGGCGGATACGTGCGCTGGAACGGCAGGTTCAGCACGTGGCCGTCGATGCCGGCCGCAGCCTTCCACAGGAAGAAGCCCGCAAGCGCGCCGATCCCGAGCTGGAACAGGAGCTTCTCCCACGCGAAGAGCCCCTCGCGCTGTCCCGGGCTGCGCCGGCTCGCCGTGAGCTTGAGCCAGTCGTCGATGCCTCCGACGAACGCCAGCCAGAGCGCCACGATCATGGACAGCTGCACGTACCGGTTGTGCACGATGTCCCCGAGCAGCGACACCGTGACGGCGATCGAGCCGATGATGAGGATCCCGCCCATCGTGGGCGTGCCCGCGCGCGACTTCATCAGCTCGTTGAGATCGTTGTTGTAGAACTCAGGCGCATCGCCGATCTTCTGCAGCGCCAGCCAGCGGATGATGCGCCGCCCGAACGCGAGCACGAGGGCGAACGACAGGAGCACCGCCCCGAACGCGCGGAACTCCTGCTGGTACATCACCATCACCAGCGGGAAGAGCCCCCGGTCGTCGAGCCAGCCCTGCAGCAGTTCGGTCAGCCAGTAGAGCATCGGCGCGGTCCGCCCTACGCGGCGCTGCGGCCCTGTGCGGCAGGCGCCTGGAGCGCGCCGAGGAGACGCTCCATCGCGCTGCCACGCGAGCCCTTGAGCAGGATCGCGTCACCGGGCTCGAGCGCCTCGGCGACCAGCGCCATCGACACCGGCTGGAGGTCGGGCACGTGAAGCACGTTGGCGCCGCGCGCCTCCCGCGCCGCAGCGGCCGCGTGCGCGGAGAGCTTGCCGACGAAGATCGCCAGGTCAGGCGCGCCGCCGGCGAACGACCGCATCACCGTGCGGCCGGTCTCGGCATGGAGCGCAGGCGCGTCGGCACCGAGCTCGAGCATGTCGCCGAGCACCACGATGCGGCGCGGCGCCTGCGATGCCATCTCCGCAAAGGCGCCAAGCGCCGCGGCCACTGCATCGGGATTCGCGTTGTAGGCATCGTTGAAGACCGTGTAGGCGCCCACCTGCTGGCGCACCATCCGCATGTCGGACGGCTCGACCGCGGCGAGGCCGGCGGCGATCTCCGCGTCCGGGATGGCGCGGTCAATGCCGATGGCGATCGCCGACAGCGCATTCATCGCGTTGTGCATGCCGGGCAGCGCCAGGCGCACCTCCATCCGACGGCCGCAGGCATCGACCGAGATGACCTGCCCGGTGCCCTCATTGCGGCGCCCGACGAGACGCACATGGTTGGCGGGCCCCTCGCCGAAGCGCACGACCCGCACCCCCGACGGCAGCGAGCGCGAAAGCGCATCGTCGATGACGGCACTGTCGCCGCGAATCACCGCAAGCCCGCCCGAGGGCAGCGCGGACACGAGCGAGAGCTTCTCCCGCGCGATGGCCTCGACCGACCCGAGCCGCTCGAGGTGGGCGCGACCCACCATGGTGACCACCGCGACCGTCGGGTGCGCGATCTCGGCAAGCATCGAGATCTCGCCCGGCGCGTTCATGCCCATCTCGCAGATCACGTAGTCGTGATCCGTGTGCGCCGCGCAGAGCGTGATCGGCACGCCGACGTCGTTGTTGAAGCTGCGGGGGCTCGAGGTGCCCCGCAAGCTGCGCGACAGGACCCCATGCAGCAGGCGCTTCACCGTTGTCTTGCCCGCGCTCCCGGTCACGCCGATCACCTGCATCCCGCCAAGCCGGGCGCGCCATGCGCGTGCCGCATCGACGAGCGCACGCCGCGCGTCATCGACCATCAGCACCGCAGCGCTGCCCGGATCCGCGACCCTCACGCGTCCCCAGCGGCTGCGCTCCACGACCAGGAGGGCCGCACCCGCGCGCAGGGCATCGAGCAGGTAGTCGTGGGCATCGAACCGGTCCCCGCGCAGCGCGAAGAACGCCCGGCCCTCAAGGTCCGACCTGGTGTCGGTGCCGATGCCCGCCAGCTTGCCTTCGGCTGGCGTGCGGCAGCAGCGTCCGGGCGCGCACGGCGAGCCTGGCGCCACCGCCCACTCTCCGCCGAGCGCAGCGCACAGCTCCGTTGGCGTCATGAACCCGCGCGTCTCGCGCGCACAGCATCCGATCGTCGCATCCATCGCAACACTCCTGGCATCCATGCCACTCATGAACCTGCCCACCGCGGCCCTCGGCCGCGCTCCTCAGCCCGCCGCGCCCACAAGCGCAGCGCGCCGGGCCGCCAGCGCGGCCCGCGCCACGACGCGGTCGTCGAACGGACGCCGCTCCGTGCCCACAATCTGGTAGTCCTCATGTCCCTTGCCGGCGATGATCACCGCATCGCCGGGCTTGGCGACCTGGATCGCGCGCGCGATCGCCTCGGCCCGGTCGAGCAGCGTCTCCACCTCGGCGCCGCACGCCTCAGGCACGCCCGACAGGATGTCCCGCACGATCGCCGCAGGGTCCTCCGTGCGCGGATTGTCGCTCGTGACGATCACGGCATCGGAGTGCGCGCACGCGATGGCCGCCATGCGCGGACGCTTCGTGCGGTCGCGGTCGCCGCCGCATCCGAACACACTGATGATGCGGCCGCCCGGCTCGAGCGTCTGCCGCAGCGCGCGCAGCACGTTCAGCAGCGCGTCATCGGTGTGCGCGTAGTCGACAAGCACCGAGATGCCGTCCTCGGGCACGCTCACGGGCTCGAGCCTCCCCGGCGGCGCCGCGCACGTCGCGAGCGCGCGCTCAAGCTGCGCCGCAGGCACGCCAAGCGCCGAGGCCGCCGCGAGCGCCTGCAGCGCATTCATCGCGTTGTGGCGACCCGCCAGCGGCAAGTCCACATCGAAGACCCCCCACGGACCGTGCATGGCGCAGACCATGCCGTCGGGCCTCATCCTGCGCACGCGTGCGACGCAGTCGGCCGACGCATCCGAGACGCTGCACCGGATCACCCGCGCGCCGCAGTCGCGCGCCATCCGCGCGTGGGCAGGATCGTCCGAGTTCACGATGGCCACTGCCGCGCGGTCGAGCGCGCTGAAGAGCCGCGACTTCGCGGCCGCATACGCCTCCATGGATCCGTGGTAGTCGAGGTGGTCGCCCGTGAGGTTGGTGAACACGGCGCACGCGAACTGCACACCCGCGACCCGGGACTGGTCAAGCGCGTGGCTCGACACCTCCATGGCGGCCGCGGTGCACCCGTGGCGCACCATCCGCGACAGCAGATCCGCGATCTGCGTCGCCGATGGCGTAGTCAGCGATGAGGGGCGCTCGCCACGACCGTCGTCGGTCACGACCGTCCCGACGAGCCCGCACTT
>JBIIIL010000004.1:0-31055 GCA_044234825.1 Phycisphaerales bacterium | reverse complement strand
CCCGCAGCGTGCCCGATGTCGCGCTGCCGATCTCCTCGAGCGAGATCGACCGACGCGCGGCCTCGGCATGGGCATCGGCCTCCGTCCACGCAAGGTGGTCGCCCGCGCCCCAGACGAGGTGGTAGCGGGGCAGGCGGCCTGCGCCGCTGGGGTCCTTCGCGCGCGACTCGAGGAGCCGCTGGAAGGGGATGCCTCGGCGCTGCGTGACGCCCACGAGCTCGTCAAGCCGTGCGAGCAGGCGCAGCGTGCGGCGGAGCGTGTCGCCCTCGATGGTGCGCTCGACGCTGCCGTCCTCGCCGCGCACGACCAGCACCGCATGCTGCAGCGCGAAGCTCGAGAGCGTGTCGTTCATCGACTTGTCGTTGAGCACGTACTGCACCTGCTTGCCGCGCGCGACCTGGTACAGCGGGGCCTGCGCGATGTAGATGCGCCCCTGGCGCACGAGCTCGTACATCTGGCGGAAGAAGAACGTCAGCAGGAGCGTGCGGATGTGGCTGCCGTCGACGTCGGCGTCGGTCATGATGATGATCCGCCCGTACCGAAGCTTGGACACGTCCATGTCCTCGCCGATGCCGCACTGCAGCGCCTGCACCAGGGTCTGGATCTCCTCGAAGGCCAGCACCTTGTCGATGCGGCACTTCTCGACGTTGAGCAGCTTGCCGCGCAGGGGCAGGATGGCCTGGTGCACATGGTCGCGGCCGCCCTTGGCGCTGCCGCCTGCGCTGTCGCCCTCGACGATGAAGATCTCGGTGCGCTCGACGTCGTCGCTCGAGCAGTCGCTGAGCTTCTGCGGGAGCGCGTTGTCGCCGAGCGCGCCCTTGCGCTTGATGAGCTCGCGGGCCTTGCGCGCGGCCTCGCGCGCCTCGGCGGCGCGGACCGCGTTCAGGCAGATGTGCCGCGCCTCCTTCGGATGCGAGTCGAGCCAGGCCGCGAGCTCCTCGCCGATCGCGGAGGACACGAACCCCTCCATCTCCTCGTTGAGCAGCTTCTCCTTGGTCTGGTTGTTGAACTGCGGGTTGGGCAGCTTCACGCTCACGACCGCGGTGAGGCCCTCGCGCAGGTCGTCGCCGGTGGGCACGAGGTCCTTGAGGATGCCCTCGCGCTTCGCGTAGCCGTTGATGACTCGCGTGAGCGCCGTCTTGAAGCCCTGCACATGCGTGCCGCCATCCGGGTTGCGGATGTTGTTGCCGAACGCGAGGAGGTTCTCCTGCGTGGCATCCGTGTACTGCAGCGCGATGTCGGCGCGCAGCCCGCGCTCGCCGTCCTCGCGGCGCACGCTGATCACGGGGCTCTCCGTGCGCTTGCCCTCGTTGAGCCAGCGGACGTACGCGGCGATGCCGTCATCGTCCTTGAAGGTCACGTCACGCACGGAGCCGTCGGGGCCGACGCGCTCGTCGACGAACCGGATCGACACGCCCGGGTTCAGGTACGCAAGTTCGCGCAGCCGCGACTCGAGCATCTCGGCGCGGAATCCCGTGTCGGGGAAGATCTCGGGGTCGGGCAGGAACGAGATCCGCGTGCCGCTGCCCTTCACGCCGCTGCGGATCGTGTGCAGCGGCTTGGTGACCTTGCCGCGCTCGAAGGTGATGCCATGCGCGGTGCCGGCCTTGTGCACCTCGACCTCGGTCCAGGCGCTCAGCGCGTTGACGCACTTCACGCCGACGCCGTGGAGCCCGCCCGAGACCTTGTAGGCGTTGCTGTCGAACTTGCCGCCGGCGTGCACCTCGGTCAGGATGACCTCGACGGCCGGCCGGCCGTTGATCTTGGGATTGTCCGACTTCATCGGGTCGACGGGCATGCCGCGGCCGTCATCCACCACGGTGCACGAGCCGTCGACGCCAAGACGGATCAGGACCTGGCTCGCGAAGCCCGCCATCGCCTCGTCGATCGAGTTGTCGACGCACTCGTAGACGAGATGGTGAAGCGCGTTCAGCCCGGTGCCTCCGACGTACATGCCGGGTCGCTTGCGGATCGCCTCAAGCCCCTCGAGGACCTGGATGTCCTCCGCGGAGTAGGCGCCGTCCGGCGAGGGTCCGGAAGCCCCGGCGGGCGTGACGGTGCGCTGGGCCCGGGGCTCTCCGGCGGGCGTGGAATCGGCCTCGGTGGCGGGTGGCATGTAAGCCCGGATTCTACGCAAAACCCACCCCCAAATGGCGCAAATGGACCCAAACGGATCCGATCCTGTAGGGGTCGGACGCCGTAATATGCAGGTCGCTTTCGCGGCAGGTCGATACCACCCTTCGGACCTGCTGCCTGCGACGGACCCGCAGCGCACGAACCCACGGATGGAACCAGCGGAACCTCATCCAATCCCAATCGCCAGGCGGAGCATCATGCTCGCCGGGCTGGCGTTCCTTGCCGGGTGTGCCACCACAGGTTCGAGCGTCGCGAAGCTGCCCGACCTCGCGTGGCCCGATGCGGTCCCGGGCGCGGGGCAACCGAGGACGACGCCCAAGCCGCAGCCTGTCGGACCTGCGCGTCCATCCGCCGATGGAGTGCTGCCTCGGTCTGCATGGGCGCGCGGCACGCCGGACACGGCGGCGATGAACCCGATGCTGCCTGTGGAGTACATCACGATCCACCACGACGGGATGACGCCCTTCACGGCGACGGACTACGCCAGCAGCGCGGCACGCGTCGAGCTCTACCGCAACGGCCACCGTGGACGCGGCTGGGGCGACATCGGCTACCACTTTGTCGTCGACCGCGAGGGACGCATCTGGGAGGGCCGGAGCCTGAAGTGGCAGGGTGCGCACGTGCGCAACCGCAACGAGGGCAACCTCGGCATCCTCGTGATGGGCAACTTCGACGAGCAGGCGCCCTCAGAGCGTCAGCTCGCGGCCCTCGAGCGCCACGTGCGCGCATGCATGTCCAAGTACAGGGTCCCGGTCGCGCGCGTGCGGACGCACCGCGAATGGGACGGCGCGAAGACCGCGTGCCCGGGCAGGAACCTGCAGTCGAAGATGGCCACGATGCGCGCACAGTCGCTGCGGGCCTGAGCGATCGGATCGCGTGCCCGCCCTCACGTTCATCCTGATGACGGTGAGCATGGTCGCCGTCGGCGTGCTCGTCTGGAACATGCTGTCCCGGCAGGAGCGCGGCGACGCCGAGCTGCACTCGAGGCTCGATGCTGACGATGCGCGGGCAGCGCAGGGGCGCGAGGAGTTTGCGAAGCGCCGGACGGCCGCGCGCCAGGCGCGCGAGCCGAGGGCAAAACCGGCAAAGGGCAAGTAGCGCCGCGTGCGGGATGATCGGCTCGGTTGGGCGCTGCTGCAGCGGCGGACCGTCTGGGTCGCTATCCGCGCGCGGAGAGCCTCACTTGAGCGCCTTGATCCGCTCGGCCAGCGGATCATCCGGCATCAGGTAGATGCCCCGCGCGCGGATGACAAACGACCCTGATGCGTCAGGCGCCTCGAGCACGCCGTTCACGGCGATGAGCGTGAGCGGCTTCAGTGTGCCCTCCTGCTCGAGCGAGAGCGCGAGCGGCTTGCCGTCAGCGCCGCGGATCTCGACCGTGGCCATGGCAGCCGCGAGCCTGGTTCGGTCCGAGCAGCAGTAGTCCCAGGGGCGGGGGCAGTGGTCTGCGTCACCGGTCTCGAGGCAGCACTTCATCTCGGGATCGACAATCGTGAACACCGCGCGGTTGCTGACGATGGGCGACCTCGAGCCACCGATGCGGCCGATCACGGAGATCGGCTCCCCTGGTCGGATGCCTGCGCGCGCGCTCGCGACGCCGAGGGCGCCAAGCGGGCGGCGCGCAAGGATCAGGCCATTCGGCAGGGCGGCACTGCCTGCGACCGCCACCGGCTCGGCGGGCTCCGCCGGAGTGCCCGTCGGTCCGGGCGCCGGGGCACCATCGCCATCGTGATCATGGGCGTGTTGCTGGTCCTGTGCGCTGCCGTGCGGCGCCGGATTGCCGCTGGGCGCGTTCGCGGTGCCTGCCGACCCGTCGCCGCATGCGGCAAGCGAGACCGCGAGCGCACAGGCTGCGAGCATCGCGGCGATCGGCCGGTCCGTGGTGCGGATGCGCTTCACGAGTGTGGAGTGATGTGTCATGGTGGTGCTCCGCTGATTGACTGGAGATCGGCCGGCATGACGGCCGTCATGCAAGATCGGACTTGAGGGCCTGGGGGATCGGGGCGCGCATGCACCGGATCGCAGGGGGCAGGCTGCCCACGATGCCGAGGATCGCTGCGGCCACGAGGCCGGAGGCGACGCAGGCGGCATCGATGGACATCGAGAAGATGCCCATCGAGAACTGCACTCCGGCGCCGTCGAGAAGCGCCGCCGCGAGCACGATCGCCGGAAGCGATCCCGCCGCGACGGTGATGAGCGACTCCTGGATGAGGCTGGCCACCACCGCCGCGCGGCGGAAGCCCAGCACCTGCAGCATGGCGATCTCGCGGGCACGTGCGGCGAACGCCGCATCGAGCGCGTTCAGCCCGCCGAGCATCGCGCCTGCGGCGACCAGCAGCGCGCTCAGCCCGACGAGCATGCGCACGGGGCCGAAGAATGCCGCGAGTCCCGCGTAGTACGCGGTCTCCTCGATCGCCGACAGCTCCAAGTCAGGCCGACGCGCGGCGAACACCTCGAGGTCACCCGCATCCCCGCCCGGCCCGAGCGAGACAACGACCGTGGAGATCGTTGCGCGGCGCGTCTGCACCAGCAGGTCGGTGATCGGGACCCATGCCTCGCCGTCGATCGCGATGCCTGGTGCGTCCATGATGCCCGTGACGCGGTGGGGGCGCTCGTCAATGAGGATTGCGGGACTTCCTGGCGCGCCGGGCGATGCGATGTCCGCCTCGGAGATGCCCAGGCGCGCCGCGAGCGCGCGCCCCACGATCGCCTCGTCGGCGCCTGCATCCGGCACACGCCTGCACGCCAGGCGTACCTGCGGATGCACAAGGAATGCAGCGGGCTCGACGCCGCGCACGAGCACAAGGTCGCGCGCCGAGCCCGTGGGCGCTGGCGTGCCCTCGCGGCGCAGCGGCAGCGGCACATGCAGCTCGGGAGAGATGAACGCGGCGCCAGCCGTGCGGCGAACTCCCTCGACGCTTGCGGCGATCACGCCGGGCGTGGATGCGGCGATCTCGCTGCGTTCCACGCTCTCCTCGCTGCCGGCGCCGAGGAGCATCACGTTGCCTGCAGTTCCGCTCGCGCGCACGCCGCGGTCGAGCGCCCGCATGCTTGCGACCGCAGCCACCACGAGGAACACCACGATGGCCGAGCCGCCGGCCGTGAGCCACAGCCTCAGCTGGCTTCGCCCGATGTTGCGGGCCGCGTAGTGGAGGGGCAGCAGCCTCATGCGCGGAATCCCGCCACGATGGGCCGGCGCGCGGCGATCGCCGCCGGCACGACCGCGGCCGCGCCGCTGAGGATCACGGCGAGGAGGACGCCGATCGCCGCGATGGCCAGCGATGGCGGCACCGCGATGGACACGCCCTCCATGGTGAGCGCAGTGCGGCTGGCCGCGACGGCGGCGTACGACGCGGCGGCCCCGATGCCTCCGCCGATGCCGCCGAGCAGCAGCGCCTCCGCCACCACGAGCATCGCGAGATGGCGCCCGCGGAACCCGAGCGTCTGGAGCACGCTCAGGTCGCGCTCGCGGCCGCGCATCGAGAGCACGATCGCGTTGCCCACGAGGGCGAAGATCGCCAGCAGCGCTGCGATGCCAAGCGCCTGCGCGAACCGCACCAGCGCGATGACGTCGCCAGCGGCGCGCGCCACGTGCGCCGTCTCGGCGCGCGTGGTGGTCGGCGACTGGTCCGACGCGAAGAGCGCGTCGATCGCCTGGGCCACGGCGTCGAGCAGGCTGGGGTCGGTCACGCGCACGTCGAACTGCGTGACGATGCCGCCTGTGCCGCCGCGCTGCGCCTGCTCCTGGAGGAACGCCAGGTGCACGAATGCGCTGCTGAGGTCCTGGGGCGCGTCGCTGTCGACGACTCCGGCCACGTACGTGTCGATGCCTGCGGCCGTGAAGCGGTCGCCCGGCCTGAGCCGCCGGCGCTCCGCGAGCTCGCGCCCGATGAGCGCGGCATCGCCCCGTCGCCGCCACTCCGCGAGAGCCTCAGGCGATGCCCGCAGGGTGCGCGTGGTCGCGGCCTCCGCCAGCGAGTCTGCGGGCACGCCACGGTAGGTCACGACGTCGAGCGACGCCCGGCAGTTGGACACCACGATCTTCACGGGCACTGCGCTGGCGACGCCGGGCACGCGGCGGATCTGCTCCACGTAGTGCTGGGGCAGCTGGCTCGTGAACGGGCAGAACCGGTTCTGCCGGTAGACGATGAGCGAAGTCTCTCCGGCGGCGCGTCCCGTGGCGCGCTCGACGCCGACGCGCATCGCATCCACGGTGCAGAAGAGGAAGACCGCGACAGCGACGCCCGCAGCCACGATCGCGCTGCGCACGCGCCGCCGGGCGAGCCCGCGCCACGCGAGCGCGCACATGCCGGCGAGTGTCGGTGCGATCCGGGTCATCGCGCCAACTCCCCCGACGCGGGGTGCGCCGGTACGGGCCTGTGCGTGCGGTCCTCGGCGAGGCGCCCCTTGTCGAGCCGCACCAGCCGCTGCGCGTGATCGGCGGTGGCCGGATCGTGCGTGACCATGACGATCGTCTGCCCCGTGTCGCGGTGGAGCCTTCCGAGCAGGTCCATGATCGCCGCGGCAGCGGTGCGGTCAAGGTCGCCCGTGGGCTCGTCGGCGAGAAGCAGGGCGGGTCGCGTCACGATGGCCCTTGCGATCGCGACACGCTGCTCCTGCCCGCCGGAGAGCTGCCGCGGGAAGTGGGCGTGCCGTTCGGCGATGCCCACCGCCTCGAGGGCCTCGCTCACGCGCCGGTGCCTCTCGCGGCGTCCGATCGGCTGCAGGTAGAGCGGCAGCTCGACATTCTCGTAGGCGGTCAGCACGGGCACGAGGTGGTAGAGCTGGAAGACGTACCCGACGCTGGCCGCGCGCCACTGCGCGAGCGCACCCGGGGAGAGCCCGCCAAGCTCGTGTCCGTCGACCACGAGCTGCCCGCTCGTCGGCGAATCGATGCCTGCGAGCAGGTTGAGCAGCGTCGTCTTGCCGGAACCTGATGGGCCCATCAGCGCCACGAACGAGCCGCGCGCAATCTCGAGATCGATCGACTCGAGCACACGGACGGTCTCGCCGCCACGCTCGTAGTGCTTCTCGAGCCTTGCGCAGCGGATGATCGGATCAGTGGCCATGGTCGCCTCCTTGCGGTGCGCTGACGCGCACCTTGCGTCCCGCGTGGACCGATGCGCCGGGCGCGATCATGTCTCCGGGCCGGAGCCCCTCGATGGCCACAGTCCAGCCGGTGCCGTCATCAGATGCCTCAAGCGTCACGCGGCGGATCTCGACGGTGCCGATGCCGTCGCGGACGTCCGCGATCACGGGCAGCTCCGCCGAGCGAAGCCCATCGTCACGCGGCGCCGCGCCGGCGCATGCGCTCTCGGGCACCACGACCTCGGACCGCGCCTGACCTGACGCGCCGGCAGACGAGGCCCCGGCGGGCGTGCCGGAGCCCGGCCCGCCGGTCCGGATCCGCACACGCGCGAGCATGTCGGGGAAGAGCCCCTCCGGGGGATCCTCGAGCAGCACCTTCGCCTGCACCGTGTTCTTCGCGAGGTCTGCCTGCTGCACGAGCCTCACGATGCGTCCGGGCACCGTGCGTCCGGGCAGCGCATCCACCTGCACCTCGGCGCGCTGGCCTGGCGCGAGGCGACCCGCATCGGCGAGCGGCACGTCCGTGCGCACCTGCAGCGACCTTGGATCGAAGAGCTGCACGACGCCAGCGGTCTCGGCGTCCATCCCGACGAAGCTGCCGGGCGCCGCGAGGCGGGCCATCACCAGCCCTGCCGACGGCGCGCGCACGAGGGTGCGCTCGAGCGCGAGGGCCGCATCATCGCGCATCGCATTGGCCTGATCGCACGAGGCTGACGCGCCCTGCACCTTGAGGTCGAGCCGAGCGACCTCGCCGGCGCTGACCGCACCTGAGGCCAGGAGCTTGGTCTTCCTCGAGAGCTCGTCCTGCATCGCATCCCGCTCCGCCTGCCGCATGCGCAGCTCCGCGTCCGCGCGCGCCAGCATGATGCGGAACTGGTCGTCGACGAGCCGCGCGACGACCTGCCCTGCCTCCACGCGGTCGCCCTCGAGCACGAGCACCTCGCGCACGATGCCGGGCACGAGCGCGCTCGCCGTCACCGGGAACGGCGCGGGCTCGATCCAGCCTGGAGCCTGCACCACCGGCCCTACGGGAGATGCCGCGCGCGATCCGCCGGATCCGGCGGCGCCGCTGTCGCTCGACTGCGGCAGCGCGACGGGACGCACGATCACCGCGATGGCCGGCACCGAAGGCAGCGGGGCCCACGCGCGCCAGGTTGCCCATGCGAGCAGGCCAACCGCGCATGCCACGATCGATCCCGGCAGCAGCACGCGCGAGGCAAGGCGGGCGCCCGGCATGGGAATGGACTGCGTCGGCGCGCTCACGGCGACACCTCCAGCGGCAGGAATCCGCTCGCCTGCGCGAGCTCGATCCGCATCATCCGCCGCTCGCGCTCCAAATCGGTGAGCTCGAGCCGCGCATGGTTGAGGCTGTGCTCCACGTCCAGCGCGCGTGCGAGGGTTCCCTCGCCTGCATCGACCGCAGCCTGCGCACGCGCGAACGCCTCGTGGCCTGGCGTGACGACTGCCGACATCGTGATGTCCCTGCGCTCGTCGGCAGCGCGCGCGCGCGACAGCGCGGTGCGCAGCTGCACGATGGCTGCCTGCCGCACGCGCTCCGCATCGAGCGCCGCGGCCCGCATCTCGGCAGCGGCGCGCCCGATGCGTGCGCTGCCGTCATTGAAGACCGGAAGCTCGATGTTCGCGTTGAACATGATGGCCTCCATGCGCTCCATGTCGCGCTCGTAGCCCGCACCGAGCTGGATCTGCCTGAGCCTCGTCAGCCTCGCCAGCTTGAGGGATGCCTCGGCCGCGCGCAGGCGCGCCTCGGCGGCCCGCACGTCGAGGCGGTTTGCCGCGAGCGCGTCGAGCAACTGCACCTCGCTGCCGAGCGGCAGGTGGACGGCCGCCTGCGCCGCCGGGTCTGGCGACCCGGTCCGCCACTCGAGGGGCGCATCGGCGCGGCCCATCATCGCCATCAGCGCCAGCCGCGCCGCGTCGCGTGCCTCCCGCGCCTTGGAGGTGCGGTGGTGCGCGTCGGAGTACTCGGCGGTGGCCTCCTGCAGCATGGACAGGTCAGCCTCGCCCACAGCCACCTGCTCCCGCGCGATGGCCACGAGCCGCGCAGTGATCCGCTCGTCGTGCTCCGCATGCAGGAGCTCCTCGTCGCGCAGCTGCACCTCATGCCACATCGCGCGCGCCTTCGCGGCCATCGAGACAGCCTGGGCGCCAAGGTCAAGCAGCATGGCCGCGTAGGTATCGCGTGCGACGGCGCTGCGTGCGGGCCTCGTCCACAGCTCGTCGATCTGGCCCATGACCATGGCGAGCACCGGCACGGTGCCCATCGAGCCGACTGGCACGCCGCTGCCGACGTTCAGCATGGGATTCATCGGCAGGGACATGTCGACAGCCTCGTGCCGCATGGCCTCGGCCTTGGCGATCATCCGCGCCAGTTCCGGGCTGCGCTCGAGCGCCAGCCGCACGGCCTCGCGCTCGTCGAGCGGGTCGGGAACGGGGTCGGCGGCGGCGTGGCGCAGCGACTGCGCGTCTTCAGGCTCGCTGCCCGCGGCCCACGACGGGATGACGCCGGTGCCGCGGGATATTCCCTCGGACAGGCTGTCCGCGAGCGGCATCGGCTCGTGTGCGCAGCCCACCGCCGCGAGCGTGCATGCGGCGGCGGCCAGGGCGCGGATGGATGTGGGGTGCTTCACGTGAGAATCTCCAGATGAGATGGACACAACCGCCCGCACGGGAGCGTCCCGCGCAGGCAAGGGCCTCACATCGAGAACTCACTCTGTCCAGCAGCCGAGCTGGGCGCAGCGCTCAGCGGCGCGCCCGCACGGCCAGGCGCACATCCCGGTCGCCCTGCCATCAGGTGCGCCTGGCGGCCCGTTGCACAGCGGCAGGGCCATCGCGACATCCGATGACGCAAGCAGCGCTGCAGGGACCGCAGCCCACGCAGCATGCGTCGACAGGATCGGGTCCACCGGATCCTGCTCGGGGGCAGGCGCCTTTGTGGCGCAGCACATGCATGGATCAGACGCAGGCTCGCCGCGGAGCCCGTCACCGCAGTCAGCGTCAGCGCTGCCGCACTCGACTTGGGGACTGGTCCCGTCTTCGGCAGTGGACGCGCAGCATGACGGTACGCGCAGCGCGGCGCAGCAGCTGTCCGCTGCGGCACGCGAGCTGGTGGGCGCATCGGGCTCCGCGCAGCACGGCGCACCCGTGCCGGCGATTGCCGCGATCTGGCAGCAGCACAGCGGCATCCAGAAGGCCAGCACCCCAGCGATGATGGTTCGCCACGCGCGAGTCACGACTCAAGAGTATGCCACGCAACTGGGTTTGGAGAAGCGCGCACACGATGATCTGACGGCGCGAGTCGGATATCGGTCCTCGTAGACTTCACCACGTGCTGCCAAGCCATCAGATGGATGCGATCCGCGTGGAGGAGTTCTGCGCGTCGGTGCTCATGCCGCTGGCGATGCCGCAGGTGCATCCGCTTCGCGTCTCGGTAGTGCAGCTGCCCGAGCGGGTGTCGCCCGACGATGGCGTCCGCGCCGTGCGAAGCCGCGGCAAGCCCGTCGATGCCGGCTTCCGATGGGGTCCCGTCTGGAGCACAGCATGGTTCCGGGTGCGCGGCAGCGTGCCATCATCGTTCGCCGGCGAGCGTGTGCTGCTTCGCTTCTCAAGCGGCACAGAGGCCTGCCTGTGGCGCGACGGCGAGCCTGTGGCTGGGTTCGACCCCTATCACGACACGGCATCGCTGTGGCCATCGCGGTGGAGCGGGCGTGAGCGCGCAAGGGGCGGCGAGCGCATCGACCTGGCCATCGAGGCCGCGTGCAACATGCCGCTGGGCGCGACCACGTTCTGGTGGGACCAGCCTGAGGTGCGCGCGCGATGGGCAGAGTCCGCCCCGGGCCGGCTCGAGCGCGCGGAGATCGTCACCTTCGACGAGGCCGTGTGGACGTTTGCGCAGCGCCTGGACTGGCTGCGCCGCATGCTCTGGAGCGGACGCGAGGACGACGCCCGGACCAACGACATCCGCGCAGGGCTTTCGGCGATCGTGCGCGCGATTCCGGCGCAGGGCTGCACGCGCCGCCACGTGCTTGCCCAATCGGGCCTGCTCGAGGCGCTGCTGCACGGTCGCGCGGGCGCGGAGCATCCGGCCGAGTGCGTCGCGATCGGGCACGCGCACATCGACACGGCATGGCTGTGGAGGATCGGCGAGACGCGGCGCAAGTGCGTGCGCAGCTTCGCGACCGCGCTCGCGAGCATCGACCGCTTCCCGCACTTCCGCTTCCTCTGCAGCCAGGCGCAGCAGTACGAGTTCGTGCGGCAGGAGAGCCCGGCGCTCTTCGCGCGCATCCGCGATGCGGTGCATGCCGGCAGGTGGGAGGCCGCGGGCGCCATGTGGGTCGAGCCCGACGGCACATGCCCCTCGGGGGAGAGCTTCGTGCGGCAGATCGTGCACGGCACGCGCTGGTGGCGCGAGCACGTCGGCGGGCCGGCTGCGCGCCAGAGGCTCCTGTACCTGCCTGACACGTTCGGGTTCCCGGCGTGCCTTCCTCAGATCATGTGCCTGGCGGGCATCGACACCTTCATCACCAACAAGATGATCTGGGGCGACACGAACCGGTTCCCGCACGTGACGTTCCGGTGGCGCGGACTCGGCCGCGCGGAGACGCTCACGCACTTCACGCCGGGCCACAACTACAACAGCGACTTCCTCCCTGCGGACCTGACGGCCGCGGCTGCGAACATCGAGAGCCAGGACCAGGGACGCGTCCGCACCTACCTGCAGCCCTACGGTTGGGGCGACGGCGGGGGCGGGCCGGATCCTGCGCAGATCGAGCGCACGCGCAGCGCCATGCGCTGCGAGGGCATGCCGGCGGTGACGCACTCGACGGTGCACGACTTCTGCGCGCGGCTTCACGCGGAGGCGGCGGAGGCCGAGGCTGCGCAGCGGCCGCTGCCGGTGTGGGACGGCGAGCTCTACCTCGAGGCGCACCGCGGCACCTACACGACGCAGCGCTGGATCAAGCGCGCCAACCGCCGTGCCGAGGAGCTGCTCCGGCAGGTCGAGATGGTCGCCGTGCTCGCGCCTCTGCCGCGTCGTGCGGAGCGGGCGCTGTGTGCCGAGCTGGATGCGCTGTGGAAGGTTGTGCTCCTCCACCAGTTCCATGACATCCTGCCGGGATCGAGCATCGGCCCGGTGTACGACGATGCGCGGGGCGAGCTTGGCGGTGCGGTCGCGCGCCTCGAGGCGCTCCGCGACGAGGGGCTCGCGCGCATCGCGGCGCAGTCGGGCGGTGCCGGTCCGCTGCTCCTCGATCCGGTGCGTGCCGCGGTCCTGGTCGATGCGGAGCGGCCACATGGGAGCGCACGTGGCGCGGCGGGTGCCTCGTACGCGGTGTCGGCGCGCTCGCGCCGCATCGGTGCGGGTGCGATGTCGGCGGAGTTCGACCGGGAGGGTCGGCTCGTTCGGCTCACGGACGGCACGCATGACTGTTCCGCCGCACCCGGCGGTGCGCTGCATGAGCTGGCGCTCTACGAGGACAGGCCGCGGCGCTGGGAGGCATGGGACACCGACCGCGAGTACGTGGACAAGCGGATCGCGCTGGCGCCGCGGTGCACCATCACCAGCGGCGTGCGGGGCGGCACGGCATGGCTCCGCGTGGAGCGCGCGCTTGGCGCGGCGAGCCGCATCGTGCAGGTGCATGAGCTGCGGCCCGGTGAGCGGATGCTCCGGGTCAGCTCGCGGCTCGAGTGGCGCGAGGAGCGCACCCTGCTGAGGGCCCTGGTGCACACCGGCATCGCGAGCCGGCACGCGCGGTTCGGGACGCAGTTCGGATGGATTGACCGCGATGCGCACGAGAACACGTCGTGGCAGCGTGCGCAGTTCGAGGTGCCGGGCCACGGATGGATGTGCGTGCACGACGGTACGCGGGGACTTGCGGTGCTCGACGACGGCATCTTCGGGAAGAGCGCGCGCCACGGCACGCTCGGGCTCTCGCTGGCCAAGAGCCCGAACTTCCCGGATCCCTCGGCCGACCGCGGCACGCACGAGTTCTCCTACGCGATCATGCCGCTCGGTGCGCACGAGCGCTGCGCCTCGGCTGCCGCGGAGCGCTTCGCGCGCGGGCCGGTGCACGTCACGACTGCCGGCAGGAGCTCCTCGCTGCGCGCCACTGGATCGCGGGAACGCAAGGGCGGGACGCTGCGCGCCGGGGCGCCGAATGGCGACGCGCCGCACGGGCTTCCCGGCTTTGCGCGAGTCGATGCCGCGGGCCATGTCGAGATTGCGGCGCTCAAGCCAGCGGACGACGGCTCCGGCGACGTGATCCTGCGCCTTGTGGACCACTCGGGCGCGCCGGGGCGCATGCTCGTCGGCTTCGAGGTGCCGGTGAGGCGCGTGGTGCGCTGTGACCTGCATGAGATTCCCCTCCGCGGACGCGCCGGCACGGTGCCGATGCGCATGGGCGCCGTGGCGATCGATGCCGGGCCCTTCGAGATCGTGTCACTGAGGATCGCGCGCGGCGCGTCCTCGCGCCGCCGCGGTCCTGCGCCACGCCAGTAGCCTCGCCACGTGCGCCTGTCAGGCCTGGACTGGACGATCGTCGCCGCCTTCGTGTCGGTGCTGGTCGGCTTCGCGATCCACTCGCGCCGGTACATGCGCAGCGTGGCGGGGTTCCTCAGCGCGGAGCGTTGCGCAGGGCGATACCTCGTGACCGTGGCCTACAACATGGCGCAGATCGGCGTGATCACGCTCGTCTGGTACTTCCAGATCGGCTACGACGTCGGGTTCACGCAGATCTGGTGGGGCTACCTCGAGGGGCCGTCGCTGGTCGTGCTGGCCGCAACCGGCTGGGTGATCTACCGGTTCAGGGAGACGCGCGCGATGACGCTCGCGCAGTTCCTCGAGATGCGGTACTCGCGGCGCTTCCGCATCTGCGCGGGCGTCGTGGCGTTCGCCTCGGGCATCGTCAACTACGGGATCTTTCCCGGCGTGACCGCCCGCTTCATGATGGCGCTGTGCGGACTGCCGGAGAGCTGGACGGTCGCGGGCTACGCGATCCCGACATTCCCGTCCCTGATGGTGGCGCTGCTGTCGCTGGCCATGTTCATGATCTTCGCGGGCGGCATGGTCTCCATCATCGTGACCGACTTCCTGCAGGGCGTCTTCTGCTTCGCGATCTTCGTCTTCACCTGCTTCTGGCTCCTCGCGCAGTTCCCGTGGCCCGTGCTCGAGCGCGCGATGCTCGCGATGCCGGCTGGCACATCTTGCGTGAACCCGTTCGGGCTCGGCGAGGAGCGCAACTTCAACATCATCTACTGGGCGATCAGCGCATTCACGCTCTTCTACGCCGCGCGCGCGTGGCAGGGCGACCAGGGCTACAACTCGGCGGCGCTCAACGCGCACGAGGCGCGCATGGCGCAGATCCTCAACGGGTGGCGCTACCGGTCGCTGATGCTTGTGACGATCATCGTGCCGCTGGCGGTGCGCGCGTTCCTCACGCAGCCCGAGTACGCCGATGCCGCGGCGCCGGTGCACGCCGCGCTCGCGCAGGCGCCGACCGACGCGGTGCGGGCTGAGCTGCGCACGCCGCTGGCGATGTCGATCATGCTGCCCGCGGGGGTGCTGGGGCTGTTCGTGGCCGCCATGCTGGGCGCGGCGGTGAGCACCGACGAGGCGTACCTGCACTCGTGGGGCTCGATCTTCGTGCAGGACGTGCTGCTGCCGTTCCGCAAGAGGCCATTCGACCCGGTCACCCACGTGCGGCTCCTCAAGCTCGCGGCGCTGGGCGTGGCGCTCTTCGCGTTCACGTTCTCGCTGCTCTACGAGCCGAACCAGTACATCGCGATGTTCGCGGCGCTGTCGGCGAGCGTGTTCGTCGGCGGCGCCGGCGCGGCGATCATCGGCGGCCTCTACTGGCGGCGCGGATCGGTGCAGGGCGCGTGGGCGGCGATGTGCACCGGGATGGCGCTGAGCGCGGTCGGGGTCATCGTGCAGCAGGTGAGCCCCGAGACGCTGCCCGGACCGGCCCTGTGGCTTCGCGAGAGCCTCACGGGCATGGAGATGAGCTTCGTGGCGATGATGTCCGCGAGCGTGGTGTACGTCGCCGTGAGCCTGCTCGGTCCGCGCGCGGACTTCAACCTCGACCGGCTGCTGCACCGCGGGCGCTGGCGCGTCGAGGGCGGGGCGGAGCTCGACCAGGCGCCGCGCACGCTCCTCGAGAAGCTCGGGTTCGACCGCGCGTACACGGGCGGCGACCGCACGATCGCGTTCATCACGCTTGCGTGGCCGCTGGCCTTCACGGCGGTGTTCATCTGCGGCACCGGATATGCGCTGTGGCGCGCCCGCCGTGGGGAGCCGATCGCGGATGCGTCGTGGTCGGCATGGTGGCATGGCTGGACGTGGCTCATCCTGGGCACGAGCGTGATCATCGTCAGCTGGTTCTCGATCGGCGGCATCAGGGACCTGGCGAGGATGTACCGGCTCCTCGAGCGGCGCCGCGCGGACCGCAGCGATGACGGTCGCGTGACCGAGGCGGCGGGAGGCAGGGATGCGCTCGATTGAGGCGAGCCTGTGCGGTGACGGGTGGACCTTGGCGCACCCTGACGGGCGCACGTGGCCAGCCCAGGTGCCGGGGTGCGCGCACACGGACCTGATGCGTGCGGGGGTCATCCCGTCGCCTGACGCCGAAGGGGGCGAGGCCGCGCAGGAGTTCGTGGGCCTGACCTCGTGGACCTGGTCGCGCAGCTTCGAGATCCCTGAGGTCATGCGCGAGCACCGGCACATCGAGCTGGTGTTCGACTGCATCGATGCGGTCGCGATGGTGTCCGTGAATGGCCGCGCCGCGATCGAGGCTGACAGCGCGTTCCACCCATGGCGTGCGGGGCTTGATGGCGCGCTCGCTGGCGATGCGGCAGATGGCGCCCGCGAGCCTGCGGGCGGAGGCGTGCCCGATGCCATCGGCATCCGGGTGGCGTGCGCAGCGCCGGTCGCAGAGGTGCGCAGGCTCGAAGCGCTGCTCGGCGCGCGCCCGGTCAACGGCGACTGGACCCCGTACCCGTTCATGCGCAAGGCGGCGTGCAACTTCGGATGGGACTGGGGCCCGCGCGTGCCCACGAGCGGCATGCCCGCGCCGGTCCGCCTGCACGCATGGACGGGCGCGCGCATCGACACGGTGCGCCCGCTCGTGCTGTCATGCGACGCGAGCGCCGCGACGGTGGAGGTGCGCATCGCGTGCGTGTGCGACAGTGACGCGACGCGGTTCTCGGCGCGCGTCTCGGTCGAGTCGCCCGATGGGCGATCGTGGGAGGAGGAGATGTCCCTGGCGCGCGACGGCACGGCTTCGCTGCGCATCACGATCCCCAATCCGATGCGCTGGTGGCCGCGCGGCTCCGGCGCGCCGCACCTGCACCGCCTCTCGGTCGAGCTCGAGTCGCGGTCGGCCACGCTCGAGCGCCGCTCGATGCGGATCGGGCTGCGGTCGGTGTCGCTCGACCTTGCGCCGGATGCGGACGGCACCGCGTTCGCGATCCGCGTCAACGGCGAGCCGGTCTGGTGCGCCGGCGCCAACTGGATCCCTGAAGGGCTCTTCAGGCCGTCAACGGACCCCGCTGAGGTGCGCGAGCGCATCCTCCAGGCCTGCGATGCGCACTTCAACATGCTGCGCGTGTGGGGCGGCGGCGGGTACGAGAGCGACTCGTTCTACGAGGCGTGCGACGAGCTCGGCATCATGGTGTGGCAGGACTTCGCCTTCGCATGCGCGACGTATCCGGAGGATCCGCCCTTCCCGCAGCGCATCGAGCGGGAGGCGCGATGGCAGGTCAGCCGCCTCTCGCGCCATCCGAGCGTCGTGCTGTGGTGCGGCGGCAACGAGGACATCCTCGCATGGTGGAGCTGGGGATTCCGGGAGCGGCTCGCGCACGGGCAGTCATGGGGCCGCATGTACTGGCTCGAGCTGCTGCCGCGGATCTGCGCCGAGCTCGACCCGACCCGCCCGTACTGGCCCGAGAGCCCGTGGTCGGGCTCGCTGGAGCTGCATCCCAATGACCGGAACCGGGGAGACTGCCACATCTGGGACGCCGATGCGAAGGTTGAGTCGATCAGGAAGGTCCCGCCGAGGTTCGCGAGCGAGTTCGGCCACCAGTCTCCTCCCGCGATGCGTACGGTTGCCGAGGCGCTCTCGCCTGGCGATGCGGAGGGATTCGAGCGGACGCTGGCGTCGCTGCCGGCCGCCGACGGTGTGGCGCGTCTCGCGCCGCGGCAGCGGGCATGGGGCGGTGACGAGGCCCAGTACGCGCCGTTCCTGCGGGAGCGCTTCGAGCCACCCGAGGACTTCATGGAGTGGCTGGTGCAGGCGCAGGTCGTCCAGGCGCGCGCGATGCGCGCCGCGTACACGTGGTTTCGCGCGCACGCGCCGCGCTGCATGGGTGCCCTGTGCTGGCAGATGAACGATGCATGGACGGGCCACTCATGGAGCCTCGTCGATGTGGCGGGCAGGCCAAAGCCCGCATGGCATGCCGTGCGGGAGGCGTGCGCGCCGCGCATGCTCGCGCTGCACGAGCGGGAGGTCGCAGGCGGTCGGCGCGCGCTCGTGCTCGATGCGGTCAACACGACGCGCGATGCATGGCGCGGCGCAGCGTCGCTGGCCCTGCATCCGCTCGATGGCGGGCGTCCTGCGGTGCGCGAGCGCGTGGACTTCCACGTCGAGCCCGGATCGGCGGTCACCGTCGCCGAGGTGCCGCGCGAGCTCGTGCCTGCGCGCGATGCGGTGCTCATGGCGGAGGCGGCCACATCGCTCGCCGCGCATCGGGAGGCTCGCGCGTGGCACGTGGCCGCGCACGATCTCTCGCTGCAGGAGCCAGGCGGGAAGACATGGGCACCGAGGGCCACGCTCGTGTGGGAGGGGATCGCGGCGCCTGGTGCCGAGGCGGGGTTGCCCGCCATGCGTGCGGGTCCGCTAGGCCAGAGCGCGACGATTCACGTCTGTGCCATCACCCCGCTGCTCGATGCGGTGCTTGTGCCGATGGGTGGCTGGCGGCGCATCGATCCGATGATGCTCACGCTGGCGTCGGGGGAGACCGCCACTGCACGGGTCGAGTGGGCAACGACGCCATCCCGCGGTCATCGCATCGAGCTGCACTGCGCGGGACGCCGCATCGCGACCGTGTAGCGGCGCGCGCCGAGCGGTGCGATGCGTTTCAGCGCGACGCCACAGGCGCGGTCGCTGGGCGCATGAACGGCTTGGCGAACGCATCCATCCGCTCCTGGCAGGTGTCGCGGATGACGGACAGGTTCAGCGCGCCGTCCAGCTCGGACAGCGTGTAGCTGCCGGGCTCCTCGGCGCAGAAGGGGGATCCGAGCTGGAAGCGGAAGGTCGTCTCCGACTCGGCGACCGTGAACCGGCCCACCGCGATGCGCTTGCCCGGGATCTCAAGAGTGAAGATCCCGGTCGGGGCCATGTCGAGCGTCACTCCCATCGGGTTCACCCATCGGCCCGCTTGCGCGTCGGGCAGCGGTGACGGGCCTGAGGAGCAGGCGCTGGCGAGCAGCGCCGCAAGTGCAGCGCCAGCAGTCACCTGCAGGTTGGGGCAGCGCCTCGAGCGAGCGTGCGCCGCGGCGCTCGTGTGACGTGGGGTCGCGTGGTGGGTGCTCACGGGGGCGGGATCCTACCTGCCTGAAAATCTCCACAATCGCTTGATTGGCGATCCGGGCAATCCGATGGTGGTGGTGGGTCGTAGGGGACCCTGATGGTTTCACGGAGCGGAGTAGTGGCGCAACCAAACCCGTGGACCGACGCAGACGGTCGGCTCGCTCAGCGGGAGCCGACCGTCGCGTCTTTTTTGGCGGCGCCGCCTCCGGGCTTCGGTTGCCTCAGCGCTTCGGTCGCGGCAGCGTGCGGTCGCGGTCGTGGGGACGCGGGCGCCGCTCGGGGATCTCGAGGCCCGCCGTCCGCGCATGCTCGCGCTCGCGGTCGTCCGCGTAGAGGGCGAGCCAGGTCTCGCGGTCACGCGGCGACGTGCCGAGCATGTCGACGTACTCCACCGCCGTGTCCGCAGGCGGCAGTTCTCGCACATCCTCGTCGATGATCTCGGTCGCGATGCGGGTCAGCAGCGTCCGGTCATCGAGGTGGTCGGTGTGCAGGAAGTAGATGCCCATGCGCGCGAGCGCCCCGATGACCTTCGACAGCTCCGCAGGGAGGGCGTCGTCGGGCACCGAGTCCGGGGGCGGCACGTCAATCCCGCGGTCCGCGAGCTGGCGACGGTTCGTCGTCATCGGCGCGTGCTCGAAGTCGTAGATGATGGACCAGTAGGTCCTGTCCTCCGTGCCGCCGCTCTGGCGCGCCTTGGCCACCAGCTCGTCCACCGCCTTGTCGCGCCGCTGCCGGCACGCCTCCGCCGCATCCGCAAATCGATCCATCAGTGCCACCATTGCCTTTCCTCCTCGCGGGCCCATCCCGCGCGCCCACCCTAGGGACAGCCCGAGGCGCCCCCGTCGCATGCGCCCCTTTTTCCGGAGTGTTGGCTGGTGTCGCGCCGCACCGGGGCGGCGTCGGGATCAGAATGGCAGCAGCCACTGGATGATGCGGCGCGCAGCCGATCGGCGGGCCCCGGCGTACGCGCGCCGGCGCCGACGCCTGCGCTCGGGCATCGCGATGCCGGTCTCGGCCAGCGGCACCGTGACCCGCGGCACGAATCCGATCGCGCGGAACGTCTCGCGCCACTCGCGTCCGTGAGGCTGGATGCGGCTTCCGTGGAGCATGTCGGCGGCGAGGTGCGCAGCCTCATGCGCGAGCACCTCGCGCAGCAGCGCCGCACGCTCAGGTTCGAGCAGCTGCGCATGCAGCCTGATGCAGCACCCGCGGTAGTACGCGCGACCGAGGCTCGACGTGAAGCGTGCGCTCACGTCGATGCGCACCCGCTGCGCGAGTTCCGGAATGCCCCACACCGCGCACCAGGCCTCGAGCTCGGACTGCAGGGCATCGCGCCGCGCAGCATCGACGCGGGGCGACCAGCGGGCGCTGTGGTGTGCCGGCCCCGCCGGGCCGCCGTCGGTGTGGCTCGTGGTGGCTCGGACGCGTGGCACGCGCTGCGGAGTGTAGGAATGGGACTGTCCCCTTCGGCCGATGCGCGCGCAGATCGCCGGGCGCCGCGGCGCAGCTCACGCGCGGGCGCCCACGCGCCGCTAGGCTCGCGCGCGGCATGGACCGCCCCACACGATTTCAGCTCCTCTTCGACAACAGGCTCAACAAGGGGACCGCCTTCACCGAGGCCGAGCGCGGCGAGTTCGGCCTGCTTGGCCTGCTGCCCGACGCCGTCGAGAGCGAGGCGACGCAGATGGCGCGCATCCGGCTCCAGTACGCGCAGCAGCCGACGGACCTGATGCGCTACCAGTACCTGTCCGCGCTGCAGGACCGCAACGAGCGCCTCTTCTATGCGCTGCTCCGAAGCGACATCCAGACGTACATGCCGATCGTCTACACGCCCACCGTGGGGGAGGCGTGCCAGCAGTTCGGGCACATCATGCGCCGGCCCAAGGGGATGTACATCTCGATCCGCCACCGCGGCCGCGTGCGCGAGATCCTGCGCAACTGGCTTGTGCAGGACATCCACTTCATCGTCGTCACGGACGGCGAGCGCATCCTTGGCCTCGGCGACCAGGGCACGTGCGGCATGGGCATCCCCGTGGGGAAGCTGGCGCTGTACACGGCCTGCGCTGGCGTGCCGCCGCAGGCCACGCTGCCCGTCGTGCTCGATGTGGGCACCAACAACGAGGCATTCCTCGCGGATCCGCTCTATCCGGGCCTCCGCGCGCGCCGCACCTCGGGCGACGAGTACTTCGCCTTCGTCGACGAGTTCGTCGATGCGGTGCAGGAGGTCTTCCCGAGCTGCTGCATCCAGTTCGAGGACTTCACGAACGCCATCGCGATCCCGCTGCTCGCGCGCCACCGCGACCGCGTGTGCTGCTTCAACGACGACATCCAGGGCACCGCTGCAGTGGCGCTTGCCGGGCTCTTCGGCGCGTGCAGGATGGCCGGCACGCGCATGGAGGACCAGCGCATCCTCTTCATGGGCGCAGGCAATGCGGCCGTGGGGATCGCGGACCTTTTCGTCACGCACCTCGCGCGCCAGGGCATCGACGAGGCTTCGGCGCGCGCGCGATGCTGGTTCATGAACTCGCGCGGTCTCGTGACTTCCCGCATGGCTGGGCTGCCCGGCTATCTCGCCCCGTTCACGCACGACGCGTCGGGCCTGCCGTTCGTGGCTGGGACTCCATCGTCGGAGCAGTCGCCCTGCACGTCGCTGGCGCACGCGGTCGAGGCGATCCGGCCGACCGCGCTGATCGGCGTCTCGACGGTGGCGGGCGCATTCGACCAGCGGGTGGTCGAGGCCATGAGCCGCATCAACGCGCGCCCCATCATCTTCCCGCTCTCCAACCCGACATCGAAGAGCGAGTGCACGGCGGAGCAGGCGATCCGGTGGTCGGATGGTGCGGCGATCTTCGCCGCGGGCAGCCCGTTCGCGCCGCTGCACTGGAAGGGCAGGCTGCACGTCCCCGGCCAGGGCAACAACGTCTACATCTACCCGGCGATCGGCATGGCGGTGTACGCCACGCGCGCGCGCCGCGTCACGGATGACATGTTCCTGCGCGCGGCGGAGGCTCTTGCGCGCCAGACCACCGAGCATGACCTGAGCGTCGGGCTCATCTATCCCCCGGTGTCGGAGATCATGCAGACGAGCATCGCCGTGGCGATCGAGGTCGCGACGCTCGTGCACGACTCGGGGCTCGCGCGCGTGCCGCGACCCGCCGACATCGGCGCCCACCTGCGCAGCCTCGTGTACGACCCGACGTACTGAGTGTCAGCGCGCGTCGGCGTAGAGCCAGAATGCGCTCGTGACCGAGCGCCCATTGGGGCTCGTGGCGGTGAGCGTGACCGGGGCGAGGATCAGCCCGCGCGCCTCGGGCGCCACGATCGCCCTGAGACCCACCAGCGAGTGCCCCTCGGAGTCCACGGGCTTCTGCGCCACGAACTCGACGCGGATGCGCGGGTCGTCGCAGGAGGCCGCAGTGGCGGACCATCCCCGCGCCCGCTTGAGCTCGAAGTCGAAGTCATTCGACGATCCCGGCTTGAGCGCCCCAAGGTTCGTGCGGAACTCGGCGAAGGGGATCGTGGGGTCGATCTTCGTGCACGCGTGCCGGATGCGCATGTCGATCACGGGCGCGTCGGCGCGGTCGGTCGACACGATCAGGTACGGCGGCATCTTCGCGCACTCGATGCCGGACAGGTCGTACTCGACCATGTACGAGGTCCGCGGCGCATCCGAGGATGGGTTGAACCCGACGAAGCGGGGCGCGCTTCCCTGCACTCCCATGACGGAGAAGGGCTTGCCGTCGGTTGCCACGACCTCGATGACGCCCGTCACGTTCTTCGCGTCGGTGAACGCATCGATGTACGGGACGCGGGTGTCGGTCTTCCTGTCGAGCTGCAGCGCGCGCACGGGGTAGGCCACCTCGCCCTGCATCGCGACGGTCAGCACGCTCGGCACGCCCTCAAGCACGAACTGCACGTTTGCGGTCTTGATCCCCGTGGCTCCGGAGACCTTCATGGTGATCGGGATCACGAGCTCTCCCATCGGAGGCACGACCTTCCCGGCCACGTCGAGCGTGGTGCACGTGCAGCTCGGCACGGCCTTCAGGATCCGCACGGGCTTGTCCGACGTGTTGCGCAGCGGCACATCGCGCGTCACCGACGAGCGCGGCTCGATGAAGCCGAGCATCACCGTGCCCGGCATCACCACGATCGGACCGGCGATTGCCGGCTGCGCGTGCTGCGGGATGCCCTGCCCAACCTGGCCCTGCTTGAGCGCCTCGGCGGGCACGCCGGAGGGCGCCAGTCGCGGCGGGTTCGCGGCGGGCGCTCCGGCCGGCGCAGCGGGAGGCGCGGACTGACGCGCGACTGCCTCGGTCGCGAGCGCAGACGCGACCATCGCCACGACTGGCCACGAGATCCGCGCGATCCGGGCATGTCGGTCGGGATGACGGTCCTGCGGCGTCGAGTGTGGCATGGCGTGGCCTCATGGTAGAAGCCTCGCCATGCAGGCTCTCGCCATCACGCGTCAAGGCTCGCCCGTCGCTCCAAACGTCGCGCTCATCGACATGCCGGATCCGGAGGCCGGCGCTGGCCAGGTGCGTGTCCGCACCGAGGCTTCGGCGCTGAATCACCTCGACCTCTGGGTCGGGATGGGGCTTCCCGGCATCGATACGACGTACCCGTTCATCAGCGGCTCGGATGGCGCTGGCGTCGTCGATGCGGTGGGGTCCGGCGTCGATGCGTCATGGTTGGGTCGGCGCGTGCTTGTGAACGCCGCGGTCGTGCAGCCGCCGACAGCGCTGCCCGGCATGGCGCCGGCAGGGGAGGACATCAGGATGATCGGCGAGCACGATCCCGGATGCCTGGCGGAGCGATTCGTGGCGCCTGCGGCGAACGTCGTGGACATCGGCGATGCCGACCCGGTGAAGGCATGCGCGTTTGGCCTCACCCACCTCACCGCGTGGCGGATGCTGTGGACTCGCGCGCGCGTGCGTCCAGGGATGGTCGTGCTGATTCCCGGCATCGGCGGCGGTGTCGCGGTGGCGCTGCTTGGCATCGCGCGGCACCTCGGCTGCACCACCATCGTGACGAGCCGGCATCGACGCAAACTCGAGCTCGCACGGCAGCTCGGCGCGGATCACGCGATCCTGGACGACGGCTCCGACTGGTCTCGTGAGGTGCGCAAGATCACGGCACGCCGCGGCGTCGACATCGCGGCGGACTCTGTGGGCAAGGCTGTCCATGGCGCCTGCCTCAAGAGCCTCGCGCGCGGCGGCACCTTCGTGACGTGCGGATGCACCTCCGGCTCTGACGCGACCACCGATCTCACGCGGATCTTCTGGAATCAGCTGACGGTTATGGGATCCACCATGGGAGACATGGATGAGTTCCGATCCGTGGTGCGGCTCTTCCTGACCGGCGCGCTCAAGCCCGTGGTGGACGAGGTGTTCCCCGCGGTGCGGGGCCAGGCCGCATTCGCACGGCTTGAGGCCGGCGAGCAGTTCGGCAAGCTCGTGGTCGACTGGCGGTGACGGCCGCAAACCGGCCCGACTTTCGCGAGGAACGAGCGCGATTCCGCTTCAGGGCGGCACGCCCGGATTCGATAATGCGGGAGGTCTGACCATTCCTTGGAGGAGGCTTTGCGCTGATGTTCAGGTTCAGGGCAGTCGCAGCTGCAGCGGCATCAGCCCTCGCGATCGCGGGCGGTGGGAATGCTCGTGCGCAGTGCGATGTGACGCCGCCAGCAGGGGCGATCCAGACGAATGACGGCTGTGGCGTCTCGCCCGACTCCAACGGCGGCTGCAATGTCACGCCGAGCGCGTTCGCCAACATCGGCACGCTGAGTGTCGGAGGCACGCTGAACGTCGTCGGTGAGTTCGGCACCTTCGACACCAACGGGGATCCCGCGAACACTGAAGCGCGCGATGTGGACTGGATGCTCGTGACCACGCCGGTCGGCGGCAACATGCGGCTCAGGCTCGCAGCCAGGAACAGCGCGAATGTGCCGCCATCCGCCACGGCGATCTTCGTGGCGACCCGGATCGATCCGGCGAATCCCTGCCCGGCAGCCTTCGATCTCGCGCTGCAGAGCGCCGCGTGCCCGCACCAGCAGTCGATCCATGTGGGCGCGGGCACGCACCTGATTGCCGTGTCGACGGCGTTCGACTCTGCGGGCTCCGTCGCGAACCGGTGCGGGCCGTACCGGCTGACCATCTCGCTTGAACCGCTGCAGAGCGCGGCCTGCGGGAGCGCCACCGCGTCGTGCACGTCGCCGCACGCTGGGGGCGGCTGCGAGAACGTCGGCTGCTGCGAGGAGGTCTGCGGCGTCAACCCGCTCTGCTGCACGGCAGGATGGGACTCGAGCTGCGTGGCGCTCGCGGTGTCGGAGTGCGGCCTGTTCGTGCACAACTGCGCACCGCCGGCCGGCGCCCCGAGCAACGACTGCGTCACGAGCCCTCGGGCGATCTCGGTCGGCGAGCCTGGAGTCGTGGTCGCGAACGCCAACGCAGGCACTGACGGTCCAGCCCCCTCGGCCGGGCTGTGCGACCGGCCGATCGGGAAGGACCTTTGGTACGTGATCCAGGCTCCGGCCAATGGCGCGCTCACGGTCTCGATGTGCGGGAGCGCAACGGTCGGCGATTCGGTGATGGAGGCGTACGCGCTCGGCCTCAACCCTGTCATCGACGAGTCTCGCGCGCAGACCCTTCCGGAACTCTTCATCGGCTGCTTCGACGACACCTGCGGCACGCCGCTCGGGACCGAGACGATGCGCCTGATCGACGTGGCGCAGGGTGAGTACTACCTGATCCGCATCGGCGGCTGGTACAGCAGCACCGCCTCGGGACCGGATGCGGCCGCCACCTTCACGCACACCCTCGAGACCAGCTTCGAGCACGTCGTCTACACGACCGGACCCCAGCGATCGACGCTGAGCAACGGCGCCGAGAACAACCTGGGCATCTCGTCGGGCTGCATCTCCTCCACGCAGCCGCAGCGCTGGCTTGCGATGCCTTGGAGGGTGCCTTCGGTGGCGGGCGTCGAGTCATGGAACATCTCGCGGATCACCGCGAAGGGATGGACCCCGCCGCCCACCGGTGGGGCGCCACCCTTCACGAACCAGACGCTTCACTTCGTGATCTGGGCGCGCAACGGCTCGGCACGGCCTCTGGACGGCGACCAGCGCGCGAGCGGTTTCTCGGCGTTCCCGACCCCGTACGACAATCCCGCGGACAGCGCCATTGACGCGTGCCACGACATCCGCACCGACATCGACCTCGTGCCGGGCGACTACTACCTGACGGTGTATGCGGGCAACGCATCATGCGGCACGGTCGCCTCGAACTTCGCGTGGTTCGTCATGGCTCCCGAGGGCATCAGCCTCGTCGATGCGCAGGGCTCCTACTTCTGGCGGTCGGCGACCTTCCCCACGCCCGGTTTCGTGCGCAGCACGGTCTCGTCGCAGAACACGGTGCCGCCAGGCAGCGATCCCAACGACCTGCACAACTGCGCATTCGATGTCCTTGGCAGCCCCAACGCCACTCCGTCGTGCCCGGCGGACACCAATGACGACGGACTTGTGGACGGCGCGGACCTGACCAGCGTGCTCGCCGGCTGGGGGACCCCATCCGGCGATCTCGACCATGACGGCACCACGAACGGCACCGACCTGACGGTGCTCCTCGCGGCGTGGGGCGCATGTCCATGAGGTGAACGGGTAAGGCCTGGCGCGCCCCTGATCGGGGGTGGAGCGTGCGGAGGGTCCGTTTTCCTCGCAAGACCGGTGCCGTCGGGGAGGCGGATCGATCCTCTCCTCGTATGACGGCGGGTGGGGCAGGTGACTACCCTTGTTCCTTCCCCCGTTCGCATGCGCACCTACCTGAACATTGCCGCTGTGGTGCTCGCCGTGGCCGTTGTCGGCCTGGTCATCGGCGGCGGTGCGATCTTCGAGATGCTGCCCGGCATGGGCGCGAGCGAGGAGAAGGTCGGGGTTCGGACCGCCGTGGTGAAGTCCGGAACCCTGACCGAGACCATCACGGCGCCTGGCGTCGTCGAGCCGATCTCGCAGGTCGAGATCTCGGCGCAGGTCAACGCGCGCGTGATGGCCATCCCCTTCCGGGAGGGCGAGCGGGTGCGCAAGGGCGACCTGCTGATCCAGCTGGACGACCGCAACCTGCGTGCCGCCAAGGAGAGCGCGACCGCGCGGCGCGATGGCGATGCGGCCCGCCTCGACGCGGAGCGCGCGCGCATCGCGGGTCCGCGGCAGACGGTGGAGATCGCGCGGCGGAACATGGAGCGGCAGAAGCGGCTCTTCGAGACCGGCGACGTGCCGCGAACCAACTTCGAGGATGCCGAGGTGCGCGTGCGCGAGCTCGAGGCGACCCTCGCCGCGGCGGAGCGGAGCATCGCGTCGCTCGAGAGCGCACTCGCCGCGAGCTCGGCCGAGATCGCGCGCGTCGAGCAGGAGCTCTCCTTCGCGAAGATCGACTCGCCCATCGACGGGTTCGTGACCCAGCTCAATGCGGAGGTCGGCGAGCTTGTCGTCGTCGGCACGATGAACCAGCAGGGCACCGTCATCATGACGGTCGCCGACCTCGACAAGATGCGCATGCTCGCGCAGGTCGCCGAGGCGGACATCGCCAAGGTGAAGGTCGGCCAGCCGTGCGACATCCGCATCAATGCCTACAAGGGCCAGGTGTTCAAGGGCGTCGTCACCGACGTGGCGCTGCAGCGCACGGCCACGGGCAACGCCGCCGCAGCGGCGACGCAGGGTGGAGGCACCTTCAAGGTCACCGTGTCGATCGAGAGCAGCGGGACGCAGATCCTGTCGGGCCTCGCGGGAAACGTGGACATCACGATCGCGGAGCACCATGGCCTTGTCCTGCCCTCGCAGGCGATCGTCGAGCGCCGGACCGAGGACCTCCCCGAGACTGCCTTCTCTGGAGGGCTCGCCGAGAAGTCCCGCCGAGTGACCGCCGTCGTGTTCATCGATGATGGAGGCAAGGCGGTGATGGCGCCGGTGCGCACCGGCCCGAGCAGCATGACGCAGACGATCGTCGAGGCTGGCCTCGAGGCGAACCAGACGGTCGTGACTGGCCCGTTCAAGGCGCTTGAGCGCATGATGCAGGGTGACCCGATCGTGGTTGACTCCTCTGCCGCCCCGGGCGGCAAGCCCGGAGGCGGCGGCGCGCCTGGGGGAAAGCCGGACGGAGCGCCTCCCGACTCCAAGCCCGCGGCGGCGACCGCGGAACGGTCGACCTCCGGTGACGCCAAGCCTGGCGCCTCGGAGCGGCGCCCGTCATGATCCGGATCAGGGGACTTCGCAAGATCTACAGGGTCGGCACCGAGGCGGTGCACGCCCTCCGCGGCGTGGACCTCGACATCAGCTCCAACGAGATGGTGGCGATCATGGGCAGCTCGGGCTCCGGCAAGAGCACGCTCATGAACATCCTCGGATGCCTCGACACGCCCACGCACGGCATGTACGAGCTCGATGGTCGCGCGGTGAGCCGCATGAGCGCGGACGAGCTGGCGCATGTGCGCAACGAGAAGATCGGATTCGTGTTCCAGGCATTCGAGCTGCTGCCGCGGCAGACGGCGCTCGCGAACGTGGAGCTGCCGCTCGTGTACTCGCGCCAGGCGAACCTCACGTGGCGCGAGCGGCGTGAGCGTGCGGAGCGCTCGCTCAAGCGGGTCGGCCTGGGGTCCCGCATGGACCACCGGCCAAACCAGCTCTCCGGAGGACAGAAGCAGCGTGTCGCCATCGCCCGCGCGATCCTCAACAACCCGTCGATACTCATGGCCGACGAGCCGACGGGGAACCTCGATTCTGCAACCACGGCCGAGATCCTGTCGATCTTCAGGCAGCTCCACGCCGAAGGGCAGACGATCCTGATGGTCACGCACGAGAACGACGTCGCCGCGCACTGCCAGCGGGTGGTCCGGCTGCGCGACGGCAGGATCCTGAGCGATCTTCCCATCGCCGAGGACGAGGCGGGCAAGTTCGCGCCCGCGGGGCACGCGGCATGATCTGGAGCCCGTACTTCTGGTTCCAGGCGGTCGCGCTCGCGTTCGGCCAGATCTGGGCCAACAAGACGCGTTCGTTCCTCACGGCGCTCGGCATCATCGTGGGCGTCGCGAGCGTGACCGCCGTGATTGCGGCGCTGACCGGCCTCAAGGCCAAGGTGCTCGCCGAGTTCGAGTCCTTTGGCGCGAACCGGATCTTCCTCTTCCCAGACCGTCCCCAGGACAAGCCGCGCAACCTCTTCCCGTGGGAGCTCATCCGTCTCAAGCCCGAGGAGGTGAAGGTGCTCGCGGAGGACTGCCAGTCGATCCGCGCCATCACGCCCATCACGGAGATCAGCCTGGCCATCGAGAGCGACATGAAGAAGCTCGACGGGCTGTCGGTGACCGGCATCTGGTCGGACTGGCATGAGGCGGAGAACCGGCGCATCATCGAGGGCCGCCCCTTCAGCAGGATCGACGAGGCGACCGAGCGGCAGGTCTGCATCATCAACGAGTCTGCGATCGACGAGCTCATGCTCCCTGAGGACCCCATCGGCGAGACGGTGCTCCTTGGCGGCAGGCGCTTCGTGATCGTGGGCATTGTGGAGACCCTCCAGGCCCGCATGTTCGGTTCGGCGTCGCAGACCGCGGAGATCTTCGTGCCATTCTCGATCGTCGCGAAGCTGCAGAGCCGCGACTTCTGGATGCGGGTCGCGATCGTCACCAAGGGCGCTGGCGCCACCGAGGAGGCCCAGTCGGAGATCAAGCACATCATGCGGCGGCTGCGCGGCATCAAGCCGGGCGAGCAGGACACGTTCCGGGTCGAGGCGATCGACCGGTACATCGAGCAGTTCAAGACGCTTGCCGCCGGCATCACCGCGATCGCAGGCGGCATCGTCGGCATCAGCCTGCTCGTGGGCGGTATCGGCATCATGAACATCATGCTGGTGTCGGTGTCCGAGCGCACGCGCGAGATCGGGCTGAGGAAGGCCGTCGGCGCGACGCCGGCGGCGATCCTGCTCCAGTTCCTGCTCGAGGCCGTGGCGCTCTGCTTCGCCGGCGGCTTCGTGGGCGTTGCCGTCGGCAAGGCGCTCGCCTTCGGCCTCACGATGATCCCCAAGGCACAGCTCGACCAGGCTTCGGTACCGTTCTGGGCCGTGCTGCTCAGCTTTGCGTTCAGTGCCGTCGTCGGCGTGGTGTTCGGGATGTTCCCGGCGATCAAGGCCGCACGCCTTGATCCGATCGAGGCGCTGCGCCATGAGTGAGTTGACGACAGATGGCCAGCGCGCTCCGTGGCGCGCTGCGCCCCGCAGCGCGCCGGCCATCAGCTGCGTCCCAAGAGACGGAGACACAATCGTGACTCCGAGCGGCCATCGCGGCGCGTGGCGCGCAGCGCCCCTCGCCGCGACGGCCGGATTGAGCGCATTCGTGGCACTGGTGGCGGGCTGCCATCATGACCTGTTCCGGCCCGACGAGGACGTGACGCTGCCGAGGACGTCCACGAAGGACATCGCGCCCTTCGATCCTGCCGCGGAGGCCAAGCCGGACCCCCGCACGGTGGCGGATGCGGAGGCGGCGGCCAAGGACCGCGGCATCATCGTGGACTCGTTCCAGGACCGCGTGCAGGTGTCGATCGTGGACGTGAGGGCCTCGGCGCTCGCCAACAACCTTGACCTCAAGGTGGCGCTCTTCAACCCGGTGATCGGGATCAGCCGTCTCGGCGCCGAGCTCGCCAAGTTCGACTCGACGATCGGCGTGAGCTACACCCGCAACACCAGCGGATTCATCACCGACATCGCGACGGTCGACGCCTCGAGCGCGGCGCAGGACGTCTTCAGCGCGCCGCTGAACGTGCCGCTGGCGACCGGCGGACAGATCAGCCTCGGGCCGCTCGTGCAGTACAACAGCAACGAGACGTTCGCGCCTGGCGGCGCCGAGGGCTTCGACGCGGGCATGGAGTTCTCGATCTCGCAGCCGCTGCTGCGGGGCGCCGGCATCGACATCAACACGGCGTCGATCCGCATCGCCAAGATGCAGAGCGCGATCATCGATGCGCAGACCAAGCTGCAGACGATTCGCCTGCTGGCGGATGCCGAGCGCGCGTACTGGAACCTCTACCGCGCGTACGGGCAGCTTGACGTGCGGGCCAAGCAGTACGAGTCGGTGATGGTGCAGCTCGAGCAGACGCGGCGCCGCGTGCAGCAGGGCGATGCCGCGCCGATCGAGATCACGCGCGCCGAGAGCGGCGTCGGCGCGACGGTGGAGCAGGTGATCGTGGCGGACAACCAG
>JBIIIL010000080.1:0-9912 GCA_044234825.1 Phycisphaerales bacterium | reverse complement strand
GCCATCGCTCCTCGCCCGACCGCTCCTGTGCGCTGCCCTCTGCGTGGCGACTCAGGTCACCCCGCAGGTCCACGCCTCCGCGCCGGCGGATGGCTCGACTCCCTCGCCGGCGGCGCCCGGGGCCGCGGCGCCGAAGCCTCCAAGCACGGACGTGCTCACGCTCAAGAGCGGTCGCAAGCTCGAGGGCGAGGTGCTCAAGCGCACAGACAAGCGCGTGTGGCTCGATGTGGGCGCCGATGTGCTCGTGTTCGACATGTCCGACGTGGCCGACGTCACGAACGACGCCTCCGGCGCTCCGGTGCGCACGGTCGAGCAGTCGCTGTACTCGGTCGCTGTGGACCTTCCCGAGCTCAGCCCGAAGGAGCACGCCAAGATCATCGGTCCGGCCGTCATCAAGGTCTCGACCCCATCGGGGCTGGGCTCCGGCGTGATCATTCACCGCGACGGGTTCGCGATCACGAACGCGCACGTGGTGCAGGGCGAGACGAACCTGCGCGCGACGATCTGGGTCGCGCAGCCGGACGGCTCGCTCAAGCGCACCGAGCTGAGCGACGTCGAGCTCATCGCGGTCAACAACCAGATCGACCTGGCGCTCGTGAAGCTCAAGAGCCCCGACGGATCGCCGTTCCCCATCGCCCCGATCGTGGGCTCGGACGGCCTCGAGGTCGGTCAGCCCGTCTTCGCGATCGGCAATCCGCTCGGGCTCGAGCGCACCCTGACGCAGGGCGTGGTCTCCACCACCAGCCGCAACTTCGACGGCCTCACCTACATCCAGACGGATACCCCGATCAATCCCGGCAATTCCGGCGGCCCGCTCTTCAACACGCGCGGCGAGGTCATCGGGATCACCAACATGGGCATTCGGGGGGGCGAGGCGCTCGGGTTTGCGATCCCAGCCCGCTACGTCACAGACTTCATCCGCAACCGCGAGGCGTTTGCGTACGACAAGAACAATCCCAACTCCGGGCACAACTACCTGCAGCCGCCGCCGCGCAAGGACTTCGGCGCGCCGCCGCAGCTTCGCGACTCGAGCGCGCGCTGAACGCAGCGGCCCCACCTCAAGCCAGCACGGGAGACGACATGATGACCCACATTCGGACCGGTTTCGCGTGGGCCGCGCCGGCCGCGCTCTGCGCATGCCTTTCGCACACGGCGGTGGCGCAGTCGCCAGCCGCACCGGCGAACCCCTCGTCCGGACCGCCGGCCGCCGCGCCGTCCGCGCAGGCCGCGCCCGCAGCGTCCGAGGTCGCCGCTGGCGCGCTGCCCGCCGTCGAGGACCTCGCGCCCAAGTCCACCTTCCTTGCCGTAGGCGTGAAGGATCTGGGGGCGCTTGTAGAACGCTTCTCGAGCACGCCGCTCGCCAAGCTGCTCGATGACCCGAAGATCAAGGCACTGACGGACGAGCCCGCGCAGGCCGCGGAGGCGGAGGCGCGCCGCAAGCGTCTCGCCGAGATGGGCATCGAGGGGGACAGCGTGCCGTGGCCGGGTGCGATGCGCCTGGCGCTGTTCGTGGATCGCGATGCCGAACTCGATGCGGACTCGATTGGGGTCATGGCCTGTGCGGACTACGGCGCGAATGCCGACGCCGCCTCGAAGATGTTCGAGGGCATCATCGGAAAGCTCGAGCGCGACTCCGGCCGCGGCACTGAACAGGTCGATGTGGGCGGAGGCCGCCGAGCGACGGTGATCCCGCTGCCCAAGGAGGACGAGGAGCTTGGCGATGGGGGTCGGCCGCGACCGCGCACGAACCCGCTCGATGGCATCGGCCAGGTCGCCGCCACCCCGGACTCCCTCTTCTACCTGCGCGACGGCAGCCGGTTCTGGATCGCCAGTTCCGTGGCGTCGCTCGAGGACGCTCTCGCGGCCGCGGAGGGCCGCGGCGAGGCGCTCTCGTCGGTCGAGGACTGGCAGGGCGCATCCGCGCAGCTGGGGTCGGTCGATGCACATGCGATGCTGTTCACGGCACCGCTGCAGCCGCTGGTGAGGCCGCTCCTGTCGGGACCCATGGGACCGATGCAGCCGCTCATCCAGAAGCTCTTCGGTGACATTCGCGCGTGGGGCTTCGGACTCAGCGTCGGCACCGACCGGGGCATGGTGGAGCTGTCCTCAACGGCGTTTGTGCCGGGGGAGAAGTTGGGTCTCGTGTCGCTCGTGTCCGATGGCGTGGAGGTCGATGCCCCACCTGCCATGTGCGGAGATGACGCACTCAGCTACCAGCGGCTCAACGTGCGATTCGACGGCATCATGAAGCTGCTCGAGGACGCGCTGGCGGCCCTGCCTGACATGCAGGCCGAGCAGATCGCGCCGCTGCTCGAGCAGTGGGGTCCGGGGATGCGCAAGGCGTTCGGGGCCATCGGACCGGCGATGTGGTCCTTCTCGAATCCGGTGCCTGGTTCGGAGGGCGGCACGCGGTCGGTGACGGTGATGCGCTGCAGCGACGAGCGCGCGGCCACAGCGCTGATCGCGCTGGCGGCGCCAAGTGCGGGACTGATGCCGCGCGACTTCCAGGGCGGGCAGGTGTACAGCGGCGAGGGCGTGCCGGTCGCCATCGGGCTCGGGGCCAGTGCCGTGCTGTACGGGGACCTCGCGGCCGTGGAGCAGGTGATGCGCGCGTCCACCGATGCCTCCGCGCGCAGCCTCGCCGAGAACGCGGTCTACAAGCGCGCCGCCGCGAGCGTGCCCGCCGGTCCGGTCAGCGGATGGGGCTACGTCGATGCAGTGCGGAGCTTTGACCTCAACCGCAAGGCCATGCTCGCCGAGGACGGTCTCATCGGCAGGATGGACGATGCGATCGACGAGCAGGACGAGGTGACGGACATGCTGCCGATGCAGCTTCCCCCGTCAATGCGCGATGCGCTGCAGCAGGTGGATGCCTCGCTCCTCGCGCAGTACCTCGGACCGATCGTGTACGAGATGCGCCCGAGCGACCGCGGACTGGCCATCAGGGCGTGGTGGCTGCCGCCGGCCGCGAAGTGACGTCTGTCATGGCGCTTGCGGCCCATTCGGGCTCGCCCGCGCCTAGGGAGTCGTGGTCGGCGTCCAGGTCGATGTGAAGGGTCGCAGGGCTGCCGAGCGCCACCGCCTGCGCATGCATCTCCCGTACGGCGTCCGGGTCGACGATGGCGTCCCTCGCGCACGTCACCCAGACCGTGGGGATGCTGGCTGACCCGATGGCCCGGATCGACTCGCTCGCGCTCGTCTCCCGTCCGCAAAGCCACCCGATGACACGCGCCGCAAGGCCCGCGACCGGGAACGCAGGCATGCCCATCGACGAGAGGCGTCCTGCAAGAGGCACCCTGATGTCAGGGTAGGGGCACATCAGCAGCACGCCGGCGACGGGCGTGCCCGACGCGTGCAGCTCGGCGGCGGCCCGCAGCGCCACCGCGGCGCCGAGCGAATGGCCTGCGACGATCCACGGCGTCGCGGGATGCGCACGAGCCGCCGAGCAGGCGTCAGCCACATCGGCGGCACCGAGCGTCGACGGTCCTGGCGGGGCCTCGCCGTGGCCGCGGAGGTCCATGACGCACGCCTCGCGCACGTGCGGCAGCATCCACGCAAGGCGCCGGAGGGAGTCGATGCGCGACCGTCGCCATCCGTGCAGCAGCAGCAGCGCAGGACCCTGCGGGGATCCGCCGGAGATGGTCCAGATCGGCAGCGCCGTGCCGTCCGCGCATCTCACGCGTCCCTCGGTCGCCACCATCCCGGCCTCGGCTGGCACCGTCGGCAATCCGCGCGCGAGCGCCCAGCCGGCCGTGGCCCGCGAGGGATGCCGCGCATCGCGCACCACCGCCATGACGACTGCGGCGATCGTGAGCGCTGCGCCGAGCGCAAGCAGCGCGAGCAGACCCATGGGCTAGGCCCCGGTCCCGTCGCCTTCGGCCCGTGCGGTGGCGCGCGTGCCGGAGAGCGCACGGCGCGCCGCGCAGGCCGCGCGGATCGATGCTGCAGTCACATCGCACTCGAGCAGCGGCACATTGACCTCCACATTGGCCAGCGCAGCCTCAAGGGCTACGCCAGCCAGCAGGCGTGCGATGCGGAGGTCGCTCGCGAGAAGTGTCGACGTGCACCCCTCAAGCCGCGCCAGCAGGACAATGGTCGCGCATGCGAGGTCTGCGATGGCCTCCGGGGCCGCGATGGCCTCCTCGAGCGCCGGTCTCCAGCGCGCATCGCGGGCGCGGCTCTCGCGCGGGATGCCCCAAAGCGCATTGAGCGCTCGGTAGGCGCTCGCATCGCGATCGGCAAGCGCCACGGCCTCGCGCCTCGCCTGCCCGAGGAGCTCCGCGGCGTGCGCATGCAGTGCCGCATGCGCCGCCCACTTCGCCTTGCCCTCCGTGTAGGCCAGCACCATGGATCCGAGCGCCGCGGACTGCGCGAGCGTCACGGCTGCTGCAGCGCCTCCACCTGGCGTAGGGCTCTTCGAGGCAAGCGCCTCGAGGTAGTCCGAGACGGTCATCTCGCCGAGATTCGCCGCAGCGCTCATGCCCTGACCTCCGCGGCGACATGCGCGGCCAGCGAGGGGACAAGCGGGCGCATCGCCTCGTCGACCTCCTCGCGCCGCAGAGTCCGGTCATCGGCCCGGAAGAGCAGGCGCATGGTGACCGACTTGCGCCCGGCGCCGACCTGCGGTCCGCGGTAGGTGCCCATGAAGTCGACCCGCTCGAAGTGCGGCATGCCGCAACCTGACACGCACTGCTCGATCTGGAGCCACGTCACGGCATCGGGCACCAGGACCGACACGTCGCGGTCGATCGCGGGATGCGTCGGGCTGCCGATGATGGCCGCAACCGGCGGAAAGGCCGCCAGAAGCGGCCTGAGCCTGATCTCGGCGGCCGCCACAGGCAGCTCGATGCCGAATGATGCCGCCACATCCCGTTCGACCACGCCCATCGCCCCCGCGTGGGCGCCGTCGAGGATGACGGATCCCGCGTCGGCCAGTGCAGTGCGCAGCGCGTCCGAGCCGGACGGCTCGCCGACGCGCATGGTCGCCGCCGACCCGTGCGTCGCATGCACGATGCGCTCGATGGCTCCGCGCAGCGTGCGGAACGACTCGGACGCGGACCTCGGGCCCACGACGACCAGCGCGGCCGTCGCATGCTCCTCGTGCGAGTCCTGCTGCGTCCGGAATGCGCGGGCCATCTCGAACAGGCGGACGTCCGTGGCGCCGTGATCGAGGTTGCGCGCGGCGCACTGCAGGAGGCTGGGCACAATCGACGGTCTCAGCACGGGCTCGCCGGCCGTGCGGTCATCGGCAAGCGTGAGCGTCCCGGTGCCGTTCGCGACGAACGGGCCGGATGCGCGCTCCGACACGAGCGTGTGCGTGACGCACTCGACGAAGCCTGACGCCACGAGCGCCTCACGCACCGCACGCGGGCCCTCGACCTCTGGCTGGGCAGGCGGCACGCGAATCGAGATCGACTCGCGCACTGGCACGCGGCCGATGCCCACGACGCGCAGCACCTCCTCGATCAGGTCCACCTCGCGATCAAGGTCCATCCGGTGCGCCGGCGGCGTGCACTCGAGCGTCGACGCGTCGCCGGCGACGGCGCAGCCGAGGGACTCGAGCACGCGCCGAGCCTCGTCCGAGCCGATGTCGATGCCTGTCAGCGATCGAAGGCGGGCGATGCGAAGCGCGATCCGTCCGCGCGGCGCGGGTGCGGGTCCGGCGCTCAGGGGCTTGCGAAGCGCCCGGCCGCCCGCCACGCTGACGATGAGGCTGACCAGCCTGCGGGCGGCCATCTCGACGCTCGCCGGATCGACCCCACGCTCGAAGCGGTAGCTGGAGTCGCTCGCGATCTTCAGTGACCTGCTCGCGTGTCGCACGTCCACGGGGCTGAAGCAGGCGCTCTCGATGGCAATGTCGGCGGTGGAGTCGCGCACCGCGGTCACGGCCCCACCCTTGACGCCTGCGATGGCCACGGGCCTGTCGGCGTCCGCAATCACGAGATGCCCGGCCGAAAGCTCGACCGGCTTGGCGCCGTCCCCGATGGGAAGCAGCGTTTCGCCAGCCCGTGCCCGGCGCACCTGCAGCGTCTGGCCGTGCAGTGTGGCCAGGTCGAACGCGTGCGTGGGCTGGCCGAGCTCGAACAGCACGAAGTTGGTGCAGTCCACGATCGCGTTGCGGGGGATCTGGCCAATGGCGCGCAGGCGGGCCTGCATCCAGTCAGGGCTCGGTCCCACACGGACTCCCCGAATGACGCGCGCCGTGTAGAGCGGACAGGCGGAGGGCTCGGCATTGGCCACCTGCAGGACGCCGCTGCACGGCTCCGCATCCTCGTCATGATGCGTCGGAGGCAGCACAAGCGCTCGTCCGGTGGACGCTGCAACCTCGCGCGCGAGGCCGACATGGCACAGGCAGTCTCCGCGGTTGCTGGTCAGCTCGACCTCAAGGGCGACATCGCCACCGGAAAGCGCATCGCGCCCCTCGACCGGGAAGCCGCAGGCGGTCAGGCAGTCCGCGATCTCGTCCGCGCTCGCCGGCCGGTCGAGGTAGTCGTTGATCCAGGCAACGCTGGCCTTCATGGGTCGGAAGGCTACTGCGCCACGCCCGGTGCGGTGCGGATAGCCTTGCGTCATGCGACGTGGCGCGTTCCTGGCGATCGTCCTCGCGGCCGCGCTCTGCGCGGCATGCTCTGACGTGCGCGCGCTGAAAGTGGATGCCGCCGAGACCCCGACGGACTTCGCGGTTGACGTCACGGTCCTCACCGGGCGGTCCGCGAAGGACCTGCCGCAGGCCCACCTCCGGCAGGGCAAGTACACGCTGCTTGCCGACGGGTCGCTCCACGCCGACACGGGCGACACGCTGGACTTCGACACGAGGCCCGCCCGCACGCGCTGGCTCTACCGCGCCCAGATGGAGGGCGTGTGGAACCTTGCGCGCGAGTGCGGCTACCTCGATCCATCCTCAAGCTCGCTCGGGGCGTGGCCGCAGCTGGTGCGGCCGGCGCCGGACGAGATCGTCTTCCTGATCTGGATTCGGGCCGACAGCTCGGACTGGTGGTACGTGCGGCGGTGCCGGACCAGCAGTGTGCCGGATGCGCAGGCGACTCGGTTCGTGCGCGCGATGTGCGGGCTCGCCTGGATCACGGACGTCCCGCCGGACCGGGTGCTGCCGCAGCGCTACGACTTCGGTCCGGACCCGTACGCGGGCTTCGAGCCGGAGCCGCCCCTGAGGGGATCGGCGATCCTGCGATGATCCGGCGCGCGCTCGCCTGTGGAATCCTGTGCGTGATCGGTGGATGCCGGGCGCTGCCAGATGCGCCGACCGACATGGGTCCCTGCGGGGTGGCCTTGGCGGTGTGGGTCCGCGACGTCGCGCAGGCGAAGTACCTCTACTACACGGTGGAGGACGGAGAGCTCGCGGTGGGCGGGGGTGTGGATGGACTGAACCGGTCCACGCGCTGGCGGATGGCGCTTGATGCGCAGCAGTGCGCGCGCATCGCGGGAATCGTGCGCGATTCGGGATGGTCGGCCCAGCCGCCCGTGCCGCCCGACACGGGGACCGTGCGTGTGGACATCTCGTTCCGGCTGCCGGGCGACCGGGGCGAGATCGTGACCTCCGATGCCGAGCCCCACGTCGGACAGCTGCTGGCGGCGCTCGACGAACTCGCGGCCAAGCGGTTCGAGCCTGCGCTGGACCGCCTCCCCGAGGCGGGCATGCAGAAGCGGCGCTAACCGCCCGAAGGTCCCCAACTGGGTGTGAACTTGCGCCTCTCGCACCACCGGGGTGCGTTGGATCAGTCCATCAACACGAGATGTTTGGGAGGTCGCCATGCAAGGCAGTGATTCCGTTCAGGGTGATTCGGTGTCGCAGTGGAGGGCGCATGTCGCGAGCGCGTACGAGCGCCATGGGGCTGCCATTTCGGCGGCACTGACGAGGACGTTCGGCGCTGCGCACGCGGATGATGCGGTGCAGGAGATGTTCATGCGGGCGCTGATGTGGACGCCCAGCGATAGGTGGCGCGAGAGGGTGATGAGCTTCAAGTTCATGACCCGGTGCACGGCGCGGGTGGCGCTGCGCCACTTCCGCACCGAGTCGCGCCGCGCGAGGCACGAGCGCGGAAGGGCCGTGGCGAACCGTCCGGAGTGCCCCTGGAGCTGCACGCCTGCGCGGGCGGCGGAGCGCCGGGAGCGCTGCGACATGGCCACGACGGCGCTCGGCGACCTCCCGTCATGGCAGCGTCCGGCGATGCAGATGATGATGGTCGACCGGAGGACGTGCCGGGATGTGGCGCGCATCACCGGCGTTCGCGCGACCACGCTGAACAACTGGCGGCACCGGTTCGCGGTGGACGCGAGGCATCGGCTTGATGCTTGGGACTAGGATGGATCATCCATGCGCGAGACGATTGTCGGCATCGACCTCGGCACGACGAACTCGCTGGTCGCGTGGTGCGACGAGTCGGGTCCTCGCGTGCTCAGCGGCGCCGACGGCGTGCGCATGGTGCCGAGCGCAGTGCGGTTTGCGAGGGGTCATGCGCCCGTAGTGGGGCACGTGGCGCGCAAGGCCGCGCACCTCCACCGATCGGACACGGTGCTCGGCGCGAAGCGCCTGATGGGTCGCGGCCACGCGGAGGCGGTGGCGGCCGCGCCTGACCTGGCGCCGTGGATCGTCGAGGGAGTGCGCGGCCTCGCGGCCTTTGCCGTGGCGGGCCGGACCGTGCTTCCCCAGGAGGTCGGTGCAGAGGTGCTTCGGCGGTTGCGCGCCGTGGCCGAGGAGGCGCTCGGTCGCCCGGTCCGGAAGGCGGTGATCACCGTGCCGGCGTACTTCGACGACGGGCAGCGCGAGGCGACGCGTGATGCCGCGCGCCTTGCGGGCCTCGAGCCCGTGCGCATCATCAACGAGCCCACGGCGGCGGCACTTGCGTACGGCCTTGGGCTGCGCGGGCGCGCCGAGACCGTGGCGGTGTACGACTTCGGGGGTGGCACGTTCGATGTGTCGATCCTCGACATCTCCGGCGACGGTGACGATGTGGTGAGGGTCATGGCCACCTCGGGGGACACGCACCTTGGGGGCGACGACATCGACGCAGCGCTGGCCCGACACCTGTCGCAGCGGATCTCGGCGGCGGGGCACGACCTGTCGGGCGCGCCTCCCCAGTGGCGTCAGGCGCTCCTCGACGCCGCCGAGGCTGCAAAGGTCGCGCTCAGCGGACGCGACAGCGTGCCCTGCGCCATCGCGCTGCCGTCGGGCGCTGCATGGACCGGGACCGTGTCTCGCGCCGAGCTTGAGCAGGTCATCGCGCCGCTTGTCGCGCGCACCGTGCAATGCTGCCGTGCGGCGCTGTCCGACGCCGGCCACCCGCAGGTCGACCGCGTGGTGATGGTGGGAGGGTCAACGCGGATCCCGCAGGTGCGCCGCGCGGCCGCTGAAGCCTTCGGCGCGGAGGCCTATACGGCCGTGGATCCTGACGAGACTGTGGCGCTTGGGGCCGCGGTGCAGGCTTCGCTGCTCGAGGGACGCAGGTCCGACATCCTGCTGCTGGATGTGATCCCGCTCTCGCTCGGCATCGAGACCGTAGGCGGCGCGGTGGCCAAGCTCCTCATGCGCAACCAGTCCATCCCGGCGCGCGCGACCGAGATGTTCTCCACCAGCGTCGACGGGCAGGTCGCCGTGTCGATTCACGTGCTGCAGGGCGAGCGCGAGATGGTCGCGGACTGCAGGTCGCTTGCGCGGTTCGAGTTTCGCGGCATCCCGCCGATGCCGGCGGGGATCCCGCAGGTCGAGGTGGAGTTTCTCGTCGACGCCAACGGGATCCTCACGGTCTCCGCGCGCGAGAGGCGCAGCGGCGCGAACGCATCGGTGCAGGTAGTGCCGACCTGGGGCCTGACGCGGGAGGAGATCGAAGGCATGGAGCGAGACGCGCTCGTGCACGCGCGCGAGGACATGCACCGGCACCGCATTGCAGACCTGTG
>JBIIIL010000299.1:0-2726 GCA_044234825.1 Phycisphaerales bacterium | reverse complement strand
ACTCATGGATGGATCCTCTGGTTGGGCAGTATGGCCACGCGCGCGATGACGGTCCTGCGCCGGGGCTCAGTGCGAGCCCTCGGTCGCCGGCGCGCAGCCGCAGTCCTTCAGGAACTTCCGGATCAGCGAGATCTCGTGGTTGTCCTCGAGGGTGTGGCCGCCCGCGTGCGGAACCTTGAAGCTCATCTCCTTGCCGTTGAGGAAGACCTTGAGGTGATCCTTCTTGGTCTCCTCGCAGCGCGCGCCGAGGTGCTCGAACAGGTGCACGACATCGCGCCAATGGATGTTGTGCGAGGTCGGATGGGCGAAGAGTCGCTGAAGCGTGTGGTCGTGATGGTGCGCCATATGGGGTCTCCGGTCCCGGGGATGCGAATGCTCCGCCAGACTGCCTGCGGGTCCCCGATGGTACTGCGGGGGTGTGGCGGAGGATCCTGGATTGCCCATCGGCTGACGCGCGGCAGGCTGTCGGCGAAGTGGCGTCGGCTGAATTACCCTGCCCGCATGGACGAAGAACTGATGCGGCGGATCCGCGCGCTCGAGAAGGGCGTGCGGTGGAGCAAGATCCTGATCTTCATTCTTGCGCTGGTGGTCGCGGGGCTCGGCGTGGGCGTGCGAGTCCTCATGCGGGAGGACGTGCAGTACCGCCGCGTGGCGATGCGCGAGCTCGTCGTGATCGACGCCGATGGGCGCGAGCGGCTCGTTGGATCCGTGGACGCCCAGGGCGCGGTGGGACTGTCCTGGCGTAGCCCGGAGGGCACCACGCAGGTGGTGGCGTCGGCGTCGGCGGACGGTCGCGGGTCGCTCGCGCTCTCGGATGGGAAGGGCATGGTGCGCGCGTCGCTGGCGGCCACCGCCGACGGCGCGGCCTCGCTGGCGCTCATGACTGCCGACGGCACGCCGCGTGCGGAGCTTGGCTCGTCGGCTGACGGCAGCTCAAGCCTTTCGCTTCGCGACGCGTCCAAGGCTGTTCGGCTTGGAGTGTCGGCGCAGGCGGATGGGCGGCCTGAGCTGGCGATTCAGGATGCCGGCGGAGTCCCGCGGCTTGTGGCCGGGTTGTCGTCCGCGGGCGCGGCGTCGGTCAGGCTCGCGGGCACCGAACCTTCGCTGACGCTCATCGACGAGACTGGCGTGGCGCGTGCAGGCATGGCCCTGACCGCGGACGGAGGTCGGCTGACGGTCGCGGACGCGAAGGGCACGTCAAGGGTCGTTGTGGCGGCGGGCAAGGATGGAAGCCCAGCGGTTGAGCTTGCGGATGCCGCCGGCAAGCCCCGGCTTGCGCTTCGCACTACGGGTGATGGCCAGTCGGTCGCTGCATGGTCGGATGCAGCCGGGCGTCAGCGCGTGACGCTCGGGGTGGCCGCGGATGGTGCCGCTGGCCTCGGCGTCTCTGACGCGGGTGCGAAGCCGCGGATGCTTGCAGGGACGGCTGCGGACGGCAGCGTCGGCATCACGCTGCTCGATGGCAAGGGGACGGCACGCGCAAGCGTCTTCTCGGCGGCTGATGGCGAGGCAGGTGTGTCGTGCAGCGATGCCTCAGGAGCGCAGCGCCTCTCCGTGGCCACGCGGGCCGATGGCCGTGCGGCATACAGCGTGCGCGACGCCGCAGGCGCTGAGCGCCTGTCGATGGGCACTGCCGGGGACGGCTCAAGCGCGGTCACCTGGTCTGATGCGGAGGGCAAGCGCCGGATGGAGGCACGCACCTTGGCGGACGGCTTCGCTGGGATGCTCTGGCTCGATCCCGCCGGCAAGAACCGGATGAGCATGCGTACCTTCAAGGACGGCTATTCGGGGCTCTCGTTCTGGGATCAGTCTGGCATGGAGCGCATGGAGGCTCGCACGGTGGCGGGGGGTATCGCCGAAATGCACTGGAAGGATCCGGCGGCGGCGATCCGCTTCGGCGTGTCTGCCGATTCGCAGGGCGATGTCACGATGGCGTGGTGGGACAAGGACGGCAAGTCCCGCATGGCGGCTCGCACCGCTCCGGACGGCTACACCGGCCTGTCGCTCTGGGACATCAGCGGCGTGGAGCGAATCGGCATGGCCACCACCATGAGCGGCAATGCGCTGACCCAGTACATGGATCCGTCGGGCGCGGCGCGCATCCAGATCGGCACTACGGCGCAGGGGACTGTGGAGCTCCCTGCGTCGCCGGAGAACCCTGTCCCCGATCCGGTCATCCTGCCCCAGACGCCGCCGCCGCAGGCCGTATCGGCATTCCCTCCGCCACGGGACCGCCCGCGCGACTGAGCGCGAGTGAGCAGGTTCAGCCGGACGCCGTTCGGGACCGCCGGGAGTGGTGACGATGCCACCACAGCACGAGCGCCAGGCTCGCGGCCGCGATGGTGATCAGCATGACGCCCGCCCATGTGGCCTGGCGGACGATGCGGGTGGCCAGCGCCTCTGCGCCGTCCAGCTCGCGCACTTCGCTGCCGAGGCTCCCGAGCGACGAGGACACGCCAGTCAGGTTGCTGTTCAGCCCAGCGCTCAGCGATGCAACGGACTTCTCGAGCGCCTGCACCCTGTCGACGAGGGCCGCTGCCTGAGCCGACAGCGAGGAGTTGGATGCAGCGAGGTTCCCGAAGGCCTGATGCGCCTCTGCGATGCCGTGGCTGAGCGATTCCACGTTCGAGATCGCCCGGGCCGCCGGGTCGCTCGAGATCGCCCCGTAGATCGTCGCATCGAGCTGCCACGCGACGGACATCGGCAGTCGACTGGCCAGCCACAGC
>JBIIIL010000133.1:0-7200 GCA_044234825.1 Phycisphaerales bacterium | reverse complement strand
CTGATATCCAAGAAGCCTTGCCTCCTGAAGCTGCTGCGCCGCCTCAGTCACCGGACTGAAGAGGCTCGGCGCCACCTGCTCGAGCACCACCGGGGCGGTGCCGCTCGACCCGCCAAGATCGGAGAGCCGGATGAGTCCGATCACCATCCTGTCCGGGTGCGCCGCCTTCCACGCGTCGATCGCTCGGTCTACCTGCGCGAGCTTGTCGGGTGCCATGTAGTCACGCGCGACCTCAGCCACCTCCTGCTGGAGGACGCCGTAGGTCTCGTTGCAGGGAGTGAGCCGCAGTTCGGGGTGAAGGCGCACGCGATTCTCGCAGGCCCATAGGCCCAATTGCGAGAAGACGTAGAGGTCCACGAGCGCACCCGCCGGATCGGCTCCGAGCGCAAGCGCGCGCACGTTGGCGGTCGCCTCCGCGCGCGTGAGCATGTACGAGTACAGCTCGCGTGGCGGGGCGCCGTCGAGGAGCGCCTTGTTCACGATCCGGTCAAATGCGGCGGACGCGGTGTCCGAGGCATCGAGGAGACGCGCAGACAGCTGCACGCTCGAGCGGATGTGGTTGATGTCCACCGAGGGCGGCGGGGCGCTGGCGCACCCTGCAGTCGCAGCTGCTGCGAGGAGGGCGATGTGAACGCAGGCAGCGCTGCGGACGGCACGAGCGCGCGCCTGCAGCGCGTGACCGGCGACGAGCATGGTCGCGATGCTATCGGTGCGGGTCATGGCCGCCTGCAGGTCCGCGTGGCTCCGGTCCCGAGTGGATGTCCTCGGCGAGTCGCGCGCGCACGCGGACCGGATTCACGCCGAAGCGCTCCCGGATCGACTCGACCACGACATAGAGCGTGGGCGTGAGCAGCAGCGTGATCGTGGTGCCGATCAGGAGCCCGCCGACCACCACGTACCCGATCGAGTGGCGGCTGTTGGCGCCGGGACCTGAGGCAAGCGCAAGCGGCAGCGCGCCGAGGATGAAGGCGAAGCTCGTCATCAGGATGGGCCGCAGGCGGAGGCGCGCTGCGGTCCGGGCAGCCTCAATCGGCGTCGCGCCGCGGTCGCTCGCGTCCTTGGCGAACTCCACGATGAGGATCGCGTTCTTGGCGGCGAGCCCCACGAGCATCACGAGCCCAATCTGCGCATAGACGTCCAGCGGATTGCCCATCAGGTGGAGGCTGAGCAGCGCGCCGAGCACGGCGCCAGGCACCGCCAGCACGACGAGCAGCGGTAGGAGCCAGCTCTCGTACTGCGCCGCCAGCAGCAGGAACACCGCGATGATGGAGAGGGTGAAGACGATGGGAGCAGCGTTGCCCGCCTCGATCTGCTGCATGATGATGCCGGTCCACTCCATGTCGAAGCCCTTCGTCATGGTGGCCGCAGAGACGTCCTCCATCGCCTTGATGGCCTGTCCGCTCGAGAACCCAGGCGCGGTGTTGCCGTTGATCTGCACCGAGTTCATCGCGTTGTAGTGCGTGACCACGTCGCCACCGGGACGCGGACCGATCGAGCAGAATGCGGCCAGCGGGGTCATGCCGCCGCTGCGCGAGCGCACGTAGAGCTTCTCGAGGTCGGCGGGGGCCATGCGGTCCGGCGCATCCGCCTGCACGTAGACCTGGTACACCTTTCCGAAGCGGTTGAACTGGTTGACGAACGACGAGCCGAACTGCGCCTGGAGGGTGGAGAAGACGTCGCCGACATTGACGCCGAGGGCCTCGGCCTTCGTGCGGTCCACATCGAGCCGGATCTGGGGCACGCCGGTGCTCCACGTGGTCGTGAGGCCAACGACCTCGGGCATGGTTCGCGCCTTCGCGATGAACTGCTGCGCGACCTCCCAGAGCTGGTCGCTGCCCGCGCCGGTGAGGTCGTTGATCTGGAGCTGGAAGCCGCCGACGTTCCCAAGGCCGGGAATGGCAGGTGGCGGCACCGCGAAGGCGATCGCTCCCGGCACGGACTGGAACGCCCGGTTGCAGTGGTCGATGATCTCGAATGCCGACTTGCCTGTGCCGCGCTCGTCCCAGTCGTCAAGCACGGGGATCATGAATCCCCAGTAGGTCTGGTTCGCGTTCGTGAGGAAGTTGGTGCCGTTGATCTGGATCACGGTCTTGACGCCAGGCTGCGCCGCGATGATGTCCCGGAGCCGGTCGGACTCGCCCTGCAGCCTCGGCAGGGACGATCCGGCGGGCAGCTGGTACAGCACGAAGAAGTAGCCGTTGTCCTCGTCAGGGATGAATGCGGTGGGGGAGCGCATGCCCAGCCAGGCGGCGCCCGCCAGCAGCGCGATGAGCGCCGCGACCACGCCCTTCCACGCATGGCCGAGGGCGCCGACCAGCGCCTCGTAGCCGTGCTCGAGTCGGGCGAAGGCGGCATTGAACATCCCGAGCGGGCCGCGGGTGGTCATCGAGTGCGTGCCGCCCGTGAGGAGCGCCGCGCACAGCGCAGGGCTCAGCGTGAGCGAGTTGATGCCCGAGAAGACCACGCTCACCGCGATCGTCATGGCGAACTGGTTGTAGAGCTGGCCGGTCATCCCGGGCATCAGCGAGGCCGGCACGAACACCGCGACGAGCGCGAGAGTCGTCGCCACGATCGGCCCCATGACCTCGCGCATGGCGCGGCTGGCCGCACGGCGCGGATCGGTCTCGCCCTCCTCGAACTTGCGCTCGACGTTCTCCACGACGACGATCGCATCGTCCACGACCAGGCCGATCGCGAGCACGAGCCCGAGCATGGAGAGGGTGTTGATCGAGAATCCGAGCGCCAGCAGGACGATGAAGGTCGCCAGCAGGCTGACCGGGATGGCGATCATCGGGATCAGGGTCGTCTTCAGCCGCTGCAGGAAGACGAAGATCACGATCAGCACCAGCGCCATCGCCTCGAAGAGCGTCTCGATCAGCTCGGAGATGCTGGCGGAGATGAAGAGCGTGCTGTCGAAGCAGATCCCGCCCTGCACGCCGTCCGGGAAGGACTGCTGCAGGTCGGACATCACCTTGCGCACGCCCTCGGCGACGGCGAGCGCGTTCGCGTCAGGATTCTGGTAGATGCCCAGCAGCGCGGAGGGCTTGCCGTCCAGCGAGGACTGCGTGTTGTAGTTCACGGCGCCGAGCTCGACGCGCGCGACATCCTTGAGCCTCAGCAATCCGCCGTCAGGGCCCGTCCGGACGATGATCTCCTCGAACTGCGACACCTGCGTGAGGCGACCCTCCGCGGTGACCTGCAGGGTCAGGTCAGGATGTCCGGAGCTCGGCTCGGCGCCAGTGTTGCCGGCGACGACATCCTGGTTCTGCGCGCGGATGGCCGCCTGGACCTCCTCGGCCGTCAGCGACAGCGCGGCCATCTTCTGCGTGTCCATCCAGATGCGGATCGAGTACTGCAGGAGCCCGAAGTTGGTCACGCCTCCGACGCCAGGCACGCGCTGCAGCGCTGGCGTGACCACGATGTCCGCGTAGTTGCCCAGGAACTGGCTGTCGTACTCGCCGCCCGGGGACGTGAGGCTGGGCACGATGACGAGGTTGGTCGACTGCTTCTTGAAGGTGACGCCCTGGCGCTGCGCCGCCTCGGGAAGCTGCGCGAGGCTGCTGTTGGCGTAGTTCTGGACGTCCACCGCGCCGATGTCGAGGTCGTAGCCCACCGCGAACGTGACCGTGATGTTGGACGAGCCCGAGGCGGTGCTCGTGCTCGACATGTAGATCATCCCGGGCACGCCGTTGATGGCGAGCTCGAGGGGGCGCGTGACGCTGTCGCCCGTGACTTGCGCGTTGGCGCCTGGATACGTTGCGGTGACCTGGACCACGCCCGGCACGACATTGGGGAACTGGGCAACCGGCAGCACCTGCAGCGCGATGACGCCACCAAGCGCCATCAGGATGGCGATGACCCCGGCGAAGATCGGCCGCTTGATGAAGAAGTCGATCATGAGGCAGGCTTCGATTCGGATGCCGCGGGCTTGGCCTCCGCATCCGGGGGCCTTGTGGCTGGGGCGGTCGTGGTCCGGGCAGGTTCAGCGGGCTTGGGCGCCTCGGCGACCTTGCTGCCCGGGGCGAGACGGCCCTGGCCCTCGATGATCACGCGCGAATCCGCCGTCAGGCCGCTTCCGATCACCAGGCCCGCCCCGCCGAAGCCGATCACATCGATGTTCGTCGGCTTGGCGGTCTGCTCTGGAGTGACGGTCCACACGATCGCCGCAGCGGTCTGGTACACGACGGCGGGCTGAGGCACGGAGAGCGCGCCCTTGATCACGCGCTGCGGCAGGCTTACCGAGAGGTACTGGCCCGGCATGATCGCGAGGTCCGGGTTGGCCACCTCAATCCGCGCGACGATGGTGCTGGTGGAGGACTCCACCGCGTTGTTGACGAAGACCACCTTGCCCGCGCCTGTCCACGTGCCGCTTGGGTCGCGAACCGGCACGGTCGCGGCGCCGCTCGCCTGCAGCGCCCGCAGTGCCGGGATGTCGCTGGAGACAGGCGAGAACTCGATCCAGACGGGATCGAGCTGCTTCACGTCGGTGAGGCTCCCGTTGCTCTGCGGCTTCACGAGCGTGCCCTCGTACACGCGCGTCTTGCTGGCCTGGCCCCGCACCGGGCTCGTGATGGTGCAGTAGCTGAGGTTGAGCTTGGCGTTGTCGACCGCAGCAGCGGCCGACAGCACGCCAGCCTTGGCCGAGAGCCACTGCGCCTCGAGTTGGTCGAACTCCTCGCGCGAGATCGCGCCCGTCGACACCAGGGGCTTGTTGCGCTCGTACTTCTGAGTGGCGTCGAAGAGGTTTGCCTCTGCCGCAGCGAGCGTGGCTTGCGCGCCCTCAAGCGCGATCCGGTACGGCGCCGGGTCGAGCTCGTACATCAGCTGCCCCGCATCGACCATGGCGCCGTCCGCGTACTTCTGCTTGAGCAGCCAGCCCTCGACCCGCGCATCGATCTCCACGGTCCGCACGCTGACCGCCTGCGCCGGGTAGTCGCGCGAGATGGTGACATCGCTCACCGTGACAGGCACGGACACGACTGGCGTCGCGGGCCGCTCCGGCGGAGCGGCATGCTTGGAGCACGCCGCTCCCGCGAGGGCCGCAGCGAGCGCCGCGATCGTGGGCATGCGGGCGGATGCGGCGTGTCGCGGCATGGCTTGTCGGCGGGTGCGTGCGGCAGGAGCGGGAGTTCGGGTCATGGCTTCTCCGAGGGCGTGTTGCCGTCAGGGAGTGGAGGGGGCGAGGCGAACATGTTCGGTCCGCTTGCGGAGAATGCGCCCTCGCCCACGGCGGGGATCGGGACGTTCTCCCAGCCACCACCGAGCGAGCGGTAGAGCTCGACGAGATTGCTGGCGGCGAGGCCGCGAGCCTGCGCGTAGCCATTCTCCGCCTCGAGCACGGTCTGCGCGAACTGGAGCAGCTGGGTGAGGTTGACCGTGCCCGCGCGGTACCGGGCCAGCGCAAGCTCGTAGGTGTCCTGCACGTCCAGGAGCGTCTTCTCGAACTCGCTGAGCTGCGCGCGCGCGCCGGCGTAGTTCCCGAGCGCCGTCTGCACCTCGCTTGCCGCCTTCAGCACCGTCTCGCGCCACTGGATCTCCATCTCGCGGGCGAGCGCCTCGGCCTGCCGTACCTGGCTCGCAGTGAGGCCCGCATTGAAGAAGTTCCAGGAGAAGCTCGGTCCGACCCCGTAGGTCTGGTTGGAGATGTCGCCGAGCCCCGAGAAGTTCACGGCTGCGATCTGCCAAGTGCCGTTGATGGAGAGCTGCGGGTAGTAGCCGGTCTCGGCGACGCCAATCTCGGCCGTGGCTGCCATGAGCTCGCGCTCCATCTGGAGCACGTCGGCGCGCCGGCGAAGCAGGTCGCCCGGAATGCCGATCGAGACCTCCCCGTCAGGGAGCGGGATCGGGGCGCTCGCAAGCAGCTCGTCCTGCATGGGGCCTGCAGCCTCTCCGAGCAGCACGCTGAGTCCGTTGCAGCGCTCCTGCAGCTGCGCCTCCAGGAGCGGCACGACCGCACGCGCCGTCGCAAGGCGGGCAGCGGCCTCGGAGAGCTCCATTTGGCTGGTGGTGCTGGCCTTGAACTTCGCCTCGGTGATCACGAACACCTGCTCGTACAGGTCGACGTTCTCCCTGGCAAGGTCGCGCTGCGCCTGCAGCGTCCGCACCGAGAGGTAGGCGCTGGCCACCTCCGCGCGCAGCGACACCATGGCGAGCCTGTAGCCCTCGATGCTGGCCTGCAGCCGCGCCTGCGCCGCCTGCATGCCGCGCCGGATCTTGCCGAAGAGGTCGACCTCCCACGTCGACATCGCGACGCCGTAGCGCCACGTCTCGAACGGGGCCGAACTGGTCTGGCCGCCAAGCTCGGCGAAGTTGAGCAGCTGGTACGAGTATCCGGCCTGCGCATTGAGGCTGGGATAGAGCTGGCTGTACGAGATGCCGTACATCGCGCGGTACCGGCCGATGGACGCCGCAGCCCGCTGGAGCGACAGGTTGCCCTGCATGGCGCGGTCCATGAGGTCGGTGAGCTTCGGGTCCTGGAAGTTGAGCCACCAGTCCTCGAGGCGCGCCTCCTGGGCCTGCGACGCATCGGCATCCTTGGGAAGGCGGAAGCTCTCCGGCAGGATCGGCTCGGGCCGCGCATAGTCAGGGCCCACCATGCAGGCCGAGAGCGCACATGCGGCTGTGCAGGTGCCAATGAGGGGGACGACGCGCCACTGCATTCGAGCGGCGCAGGGTATCGCCGAGATCAGCTGGGCGTTGCAGGGGGTGGAGACGGCGCGGATGCCGGGGCTGGCGCCGGGGCGGGCGCCTGGTCCGGCCGCGCGGCAGGCTGCGCTGCGGGAGCCTGCGATGGCTGGTCGGATTCGGCCTCGCCCGACGGTGTCGCCGCCTGCGCGGGCGCGATGCCCGTCGCCATCTGCTGCCGGAGCGCCTCGATGTTCCGGGTGGCGCGCTCGATTCGGGCGGGATCCTTCATGTCCTCGGCGAGCTTGCGAACCTCCTCCCAGGAGGTGACCGCATCGCCGAGCGTCTCTTGCCGCTTGGCCAGCAGCAGCGCGAGGTTGTTGTGGGACGCCAGGTGGCGCTTGTTCATCGAGATGGCCTTGCGGTAGAGCTCGATGGCCTGCTCGTCCTTGCCCATGTCGCGGAACTTGTTCGCCAGGTTGAAGTAGTTCGACGAGAAGACGATGGGTTCGCTCGGGCGAACGGTGAAGAAGAGCACGAGCGCGAACGCCCACGCCGCGGCGCCGAATGGCACCC
>JBIIIL010000323.1:0-2501 GCA_044234825.1 Phycisphaerales bacterium | reverse complement strand
CGACGGATCGGTCGCGGCCGCGACCCCCTACTCCGACCCGAACCTCGGCAACTACCGCATCGACCTCAACCCGGGCGTGATGCGGCCGCTTCGCTTCGACCTCGTGTCCGAGGCCTTCGACGACATCTACGACCAGTACACGTTCGTCGAGCAGTTCCTTCCCGCGCCTCCCGCGGGATCGGGCTTCAATGGAAGCCCCTATGGCTGGGCCGTCCGACTGCAGTTCGGCGGACCGGGCATCTGGGACGACGCGCAGCTCACGCCCCCGCCGGCGCCGTCGGTGCGCACGGCCTACACGGATGCGTTCACCCAGAAGTACCGCAGCCGCAACGTCGGCACCAATGCGGTGGCCTCGTGGACCGCCGATACCGCGCTCTGGGGCGCACTTGATGAGGGATTCGATGGTGCCGTGAACGCACTGCAGTTCTTCGACGACGGCGATGGTCTAGCCCTGTATGCGGCGGGATCATTCCGGTCTGCCGGCGGCACCTCTGCCAACCGCATCGCGAAGTGGAATGGTGCGGCATGGGAGCCCTTGGGTGCTGGACTCAACGGCACCGTCAAGGCCTTGGCCGTGTTTGATGACGGCACCGGTCCGGCGCTGTTTGCGGGCGGAACGTTCACCTCGGCCGGCAGCGTGTCTGCGCAGCGGATCGCCAAGTGGAATGGGACCGCATGGAGCCCCCTCGGCAGCGGCGTCAACAATGCGGTGAACGCGCTCTGCGTCTACGACGATGGCACCGGACCGGCGCTCTGCGCAGGTGGCGCCTTCACCGTCGCCAACGGCACCGTGGTGGCGAACCGGATCGCGCGCTGGAACGGGACGACCTGGACCGCGGTCTCCGCCAGTGCGACGCCTGCGGACCGTGGCTTTGACGGTCCGGTCAATGCGCTGGCAGTGTTCGACGACGGCACTGGCGACGCCCTATATGCCGGTGGCAGGTTCAGCACGGCAGACACGAATCCCGCCTCCAACATTGCCTCGTGGGATGGCGCAGCGTGGCAGGCAGCGGACACAGGCACCAATGGCGAGGTGTGGAGCCTTGCGGTGTTTGACATCGACTTCACGGGGCCGATCGACCCGGTGCTGGCGGTGGGTGGCGACTTCACCGTGTCAGGAGGCGTGGCGACGAACCGCGTGGGCACGTGGGACGGCACCTTCTGGGCAGCGCTCGGCAGCGGCGCCAACGGCTCAGTCCGGGTGCTGGTGCAGCTCGACAAGGGCACGGCTGCGTCACTCGGTGCTGGAGGCGACTTCACCAGCATCGGCGGCATCTCCGCCAACCGCGCCGCGTACTGGACCGGCACCGCCTGGGAGCCAATGGGCAACGGGCTCTCCTGCACGGTGTCCGCGATGGCGCAGACCGGCACAGGTCCTGCGTGGACCGCGGTGGCCGGCGGAGCCTTCACGGGCGACTTCTGCGTGCTTGTGGACTTCCAGCAGCAGTTCCCTGGCTACATGCCCAGGCTCGTCGCGATGGGCATGGCCGACGGGCTCGTCAACCTGAACTTCGTGACCGGCGTCGACAACGACCCCACCAACGAAGGTCCTGACGGCGTGGATCTCGAGGTGCCGATCCTCAGCAATGCGGCTGCCTTCAGCTCCTTCCTCGTGCAGGTCGCGGGACCGACCGAGATCCGCTACCTGATGGGAGACCAGCAGCTTCCGCAGGCTACGACCTACTTCAGCCGCAGCGGCGTGACTGGCGCACCCTGCAATCCTGCGGGCGACTTCCTCTCGCCCACCGAGCTCAAGATCCTCAGCTGCCTCGGATGGTCGGTCAACGCGGTGCCGACCGCAGCGGACTGCGAGTGATGCGGCCGTGAGCGCAGCAACTGGGGCGCCATGGCAACCCGGCGTGGCGCGCTGGTGGAGCACGTCTGCTGCGCTCGACGGTGCAGGATTCACTCACGCCTACTGCCATCTCGGGCGGCCCGATGACCGCTCGGCATGCGATGCCGTTGCGACAGGATGCATGCTCCAGCAGGCCCGCCAAGTGCACGGGCGTGCGGTCACGCGGGCGAACGGATGGTCGCCCGATTCGGCGCCCGAGGCAGATGCCGTCATCTCCCGCGACGCATCAGTGGCGTGCGCCGTGCGCACTGCCGACTGCGCGCCCGTGCTGGTCGGCTGCCGTGCCACTGGCGCGGTGGCCGCGATCCATGCGGGCTGGCGCGGCATCGCCCTCGGCGTGATCGGGACGGCGATCGAGGCGATGGTCCGTGACCTCGGGGCGACGCCGAGCGCGATGGTCGCCGCAGTCGGCCCGTGCGCGCGCGCATGCCACTACGAGGTCGGCGAGGAGGTCGCGGCCGCGATGGCTGGCACCGGATGCGCAGATGCCGTGGTGCGTCGCCCGGATGCGCCGCGACCGTTCCTGGACGTCGCCCGCGCTGCGGCGCTGCAGCTCGCTGCGGCGGGAGTCTCTCCTGACTGCATCGACGCCGATCCTCCGTGCTCGATCGAGTCCCTCTGGTGCCCGAGCCACCGCCGGGATCCC
>JBIIIL010000079.1:0-10013 GCA_044234825.1 Phycisphaerales bacterium | reverse complement strand
TCCAGCCGAGGCGCCGGCCTTGGGGGCAGGCGCGCTCTCAGCGCGAGATCGAATCCTCGTCATGCGGTCTCTCCTTGACCAAGATGTCGCCCGAAGCACGCGCTTCGCGGCGTTGCGCGCATGCCGCGGCATGCGCGCGACCTGCCGCATCCATGCCGCAGGGTTGTCCCCGATGCCATCCTTGGCCTCGAGGACGGTCGGACTATACAGCATGGCTTCGCTCATGCGCAAGGCAAGCCGGATCGATGCGTGACACCAATCGCGCGCCCGGACTTTCTTTCGCGAAAACTAAAGTTCCTGCGCGCGCCTCGTCCGCGCACATCGGCGCGGCGGTCCGGCGAGGGCAATGCCTCAATGCGCGCAAGGCCGCGCGAGCGCGAGCGCGCGCGGCACGATCTCGAACCGAATGGGCTGCTCGCCGATCGGCAGCGCATCGCCATCGAGCTGCAGCTTCGGCGCCTCTGCAGCGCCCTTCCACGTGAGCGACATCGATGTCCCGCGGCGCGTCGACCACCCGGCACGCGATGCCTGCGTGCGCCGCCAGCACGCGAATGCCCACGCCAGCGCGTGTCCCGCGTGCCGTGCGGGCATCCAGGCCGCATCGAGCGCGCCATCAGTCTCATCCGCCGCGCTCACCGGATCGAGGCGTTCGGCATACGCCGGCGAGTTGGCGATGAGCAAGGTGCCCGGCGCGTCGATCGGCCATGCGGCGCCGTCCACCTCCACCTCGACCTGCTCGCCGCGCCAGCGCAGCGACTCGCGTACGGTGGGCATCAGGTAGCTCAGCTTGCTGATGCCTCCGCGACGGCGCTCATGCAGCGAGTGCACGATCCGTGCATCGATGCCGATGCCGGCCATCAGCAGGAAGGGCTGGCCGCCCGCCATGCCCACGTCGGTGAGGACGCGCTCGCCCCGCTCGATCGCAGCAGCCACTGACACAGGGTCGCGGGTCATGCCATGCCTTCGAGCGAGGAGATTCGCCGTGCCGCACGGCAGGTGGTAGATCGGGATGCCCGTCTGCATGACCGCGCGAGCCGCGAGCCGCACTGCGCCGTCGCCGCCCGCGACAACCACCGCATCCGAGGCCGAAAGCGGCTCTCCGGCCCAGTCTGCGACCGGCTGGGTCGCGTGCAGGCTGCACATGTGCCCTCGGGACACCAAGTGCGCGCAGACGATCCGGGCGTGCCGTGCGGCGCGCCCACCGCCTGACACGGGGTTGAAGAGCATCAGGACTCGCACGCGCCAAGTATCGCCGCAGGCCGCTTCTCATGCCCACCGCGACGCACAGCCGATCCGTAGCATCCCGGGGACATGCGGCGCACGGCGACAACTGGGATCCGGATGGCCACGATCGCGCTTGCGCTCGTTGGCGTGGCCGCCCATGCCCAGGATGCACCTCGCCCCGAGCCTCCGCTGGCCGCCCCGCCAGTGCCGGCGCCACAGCCCGAGACGCCTGCCGCACCGCCCGCTCCAGCGGCAGCCCCTGCACCGACACCTGCGCCTGCCGCACCGCCCGCTCCAGCGGCAGCCCCTGCACCGACACCGACGCCGACCCAGGCCGCGCCGCCGTCAGCCCAACCGGGACCGACCGATCGCCAGCGCGAAGTGTCGCGGCGCGGCGATTTCGTGCTCTCGACCGATGATCGCTGGATCAAGGCCTCCGACGACGACACGAGCAGCGAGGCGGGCCAGCTCCGCCAGGCGCAGCTCGCGCTCGCCAGAGGCGAGGCGCCACGTGCGCTCAACCTCGTCTCCGGCTGGCTTGAGCGCTACCCCGCGAGCCGCCTGCGACCCGTCGGCCTCCTGATCAAGGGCGACTCGCTCCTGTCGCTCGGCGACGAGTACAAGGCGCTCTACGACTACGAGGAGATCGCGCGCAAGTACGCGGCCAGCGAGGTCTTCGTCACGGCGCTCGAGCGCGAGTTCCAGATCGCCACGGCATACGCCAATGGCCTCCGGCGCAAGTTCATGGGCACCTTCCGGTGGCTCAGCGGCGACGAGGAGGCGCAGGAGCTCCTCATCCGGATCCAGGAGCGCCTGCCGGGCAGCGAGCTTGCCGAACGCGCCGGCATCGAGCTTGCGGACTTTTACTTCCGCAAGCGCGAGCTCCAGATGGCCGCGGACGCGTACGACCTGTTCGTGCGCAACTACCCCAAGTCCCGCCAGGTCGAGAAGGCCAAGCTGCGCCACATCTACAGCCTGTGCGCCTCGTACAAGGGCCCGCTGTACGACGCACGTGGCCTGTTCGAGGCCAGCGAGCGCCTGCGCGACCTGCAGGTGACCGACCCGATCACCGCCCAGCGCGTCGGTGCGGACGCGCTGCTGGTGCGGATCTACGAGTCGGAGGCCATGAAGCTGCTGGTCGAGGCCGAGTGGTACGCATACGTCGACGACCCGGTCAGCGCCGAGCGTGCCATCAGGACCATCATGCGCAAGTACCCCAAGTCGATCGCCGCGCTCAACGCGCTGCGTGCGATGCCCACGCTGTACGCGCGACTGCCGCGCAGCGTCACGAGCACATGCCCGGACTACCCGCGCCTGCGCAAGGAGCTGCTCGGGCTCGATTGGGATCAGGGCATCGACTCCTTCCCGGGCGGAGTGCCCGGCAACATGTCCGGAGAGCGCTTGCCCGAGGCCGCAGGATCATGATGCACGGCGCCGCCATCCCCGCCGGACGTTCCCCGCTCGCTGCAGCGCGTGCAGCGCCGCCGCGATCCGTTGCCGGCACGATGGCGTCCATCGCGCTCGCCGCGATGGCGCTCGTGGGCGCCGGATGCGCCGGCGACCCCGGCACGGGGTACGCCTCGGGCGCGCTGTACTCCACGAAGTACCGCAGCGTCGCGCTGCCGATTTTCGACAATGCGAGCTATGACAGGCCGATCTCCAACTATGTGAGCGAGGCGCTCCTCAAGGAGATCCAGATGTCCACTCCGTACGGCGTGACGGCCGAGGGGCGCGCCGACACGGTCCTGCGCGGGAAGGTCATTGCCGTGCGCCTGCAGACGATGTCGCAAAGCGTCGCCACCGGCCTGCCCGAGGAGATGTCGTACACCGTGACCGTCGACTACGACTGGGTGGACATGCGCACCGGCACCCCGATCGTGTCGCGCAAGGGCTACCAGGTGAGTGCCGTCTTCGTGGCGAGCAACACCAACCAGGAGCCGATCGACCTCGGCCGGTTCGAGGCCGCAGACATGCTCGCGCGCGATATTGTCGCGTCCATGCAGGGCGACTGGTGACATCCGCTCCAGCCGCGCCTACCAATTGACGAAGGAGTTCCATGCGCACCAACGCCCACCATCCCTCTGACACGGCTCGCATGCTCGAGTCCCGCGGCGAGCCCAAGGGCGGGCCGGGCGACAAGGGCAACCGCGCGCCGGGCCAGGGAGGCCCCGAAGGCCTGAAGCCCCGCAAGACGTTCATGACCTGGATCATCCTGCTCACCGTCGTCGCGCTGCTCGCGACGGTGCTCACGGGATCGGGCTCTCGTGGCGAGATGCTCAACACGCCCCAGCAGTTCATGCAGCTGGCGAAGGAGGGCTACTTCGAGCCCGGCAGCGTGGTCATCGAGGACTCCGCGCTCGTCGCCACGCTCTCGAAGAACCTTCCCGGAGCCACGACCCGGACCGGGCAGAAGGGCGCGCGCGTATGGGTGCGCATCGCGCCGGGGCAGTACGACTGGTGGCGCGGGCAGCTGACGGAGGCCAGCGTGCAGTGGCAGGAGGCGGTCGGGCAGAATGCGTGGCTGAGCTGGCTGATCACCGGCCTGCTGCCCGGACTGATCATCTTCGGCCTGATCTGGTTCCTGTTTGCGCGCGCCTTCCGCGGCGCCGGCGGCGGCCCAGGAGGCATGCTCGGCAGCTTCGGCAAGAGCCGGCACAAGATGACGAGCAAGGAGAGCGTGAACATCACCTTCGCCGACGTGGCAGGCATCGACGAGGCGAAGGAGGAGGTCACGGAGATCGTCGAGTTCCTCAAGAACCCCAAGCGCTTCGCGAAGATCGGCGGACGCATCCCGCGCGGCGTGCTGCTCTCGGGCCCGCCCGGCTGCGGCAAGACGCTGCTGGCGAAGGCGATCGCGGGCGAGGCGGATGTCCCCTTCTTCTCGATCTCCGGCTCCGACTTCGTGGAGATGTTCGTCGGCGTCGGCGCCAGCCGCGTGCGAGACCTCTTCAAGCAGGCGAAGGAGAATGCGCCCTGCATCATCTTCCTTGACGAGATCGACGCCGTCGGGCGCCGCCGCGGCGGAGGCTTCTCCACCGGCGGCCACGACGAGCGCGAGCAGACGCTCAACGCGATCCTCGTGGAGATGGACGGCTTCGAGGCTGCCGACCAGGTCATCGTGATCGCCAGCACCAACCGCGTCGACGTGCTCGATCCCGCGCTGACGCGGCCGGGCCGCTTCGACCGCGCGGTGACCGTGCCCCTGCCTGACCTCAAGGGGCGCGCCCAGATCCTCGCGGTGCACTCGAAGAAGGTGAAGATGGGCCCTGACGTGGATCTTGCGCGACTGGCGCGCGCGACCCCCATGTTCAGCGGCGCGGACCTCGCGGCCGTCATCAACGAGGCGGCGATCCTCGCCACGATGGCCGAGAAGGACTTCATCGAGATGACCGACCTCGAGGAGGCGCGCGACAAGGTGCGCTTCGGCCGCGCCCAGAAGTCGCGCAAGATCGAGCAGGAGGAGCGCGTGGCCACTGCGTACCACGAGGCGGGCCATGCCCTGCTGCAGGTGCTGCTCGGCGACGCCGACCCGCTGCACAAGGTGACGATCATCCCGCGCGGCCAGGCGATGGGCACCACGTTCAGCCTGCCGGAGAAGGACCGCTACGGCTACTCGCGCAAGTTCGTGCTCGCCACGATGCGCGTCCTGTGCGGCGGGCGCATCGCGGAGCAGCGACGCACCGGCGACACGAGCTCCGGTGCGGCGATGGACATCAAGATGGTGACCGCCTATGCACGCGCCATGGTGCTCGAGTGGGGCATGAGCGAGCGGCTCGGCTTCGTGAACTACTCCGGGCAGGACTCGCGCGAGATGTTCATCCCCGAGCGCGACTACTCGCCCGAGACGGCGCGCATCATCGACGAGGAGATCCGGCGCCTCGCCGACGAGGCGTACGCCGACGCGGTGCAGATGGTCAGCGCCAACTGGGAGAAGGTCGAGGCGATCGCCGAGGCCCTGCTCCGCCACGAGACGCTGCAGCGCGACGAGGTCGAGAAGCTGATGCGCGGCGAGCGGCTCGAGAAGTCGACGGTCGCCGAGATCCTGCAGAAGGAGCTGCCCAAGGCCCCTCCTGCCGCGCCGAGCGCGGGCGCGTCCGGCTCCGGCGGCGAGGATCTCGGCGGACTCGTCCCGCGGCCGGCCTGATCACTCCTCGGCCGGATCCTCGCCGAGCGTGCGCCTGGTGCGCAGCAGGTGGTGGTAGTGCTGCGCGAAGCGGTGCGCCTCGTCGCGGATCGACTGGCAGAGCCTGAGGCCCGCGTTCTCGCGGCCGAGCCTGATCGGCTCCTCGCGGTCGACGGTCCAGATCAGCTCCTCCCTCTTCGCGAGCCCGATCACCGCGGGCGGCTGGCGCTCGAGCTGGGCGAATGCCTCCATGGCTGCGCGCAGCTGGCCTATGCCGCCGTCGATCAGGATGAGGTCCGGGTAGAGCTCCTGCCCCTCCCCGGCCTCGCGGTACCGCCGTGACACGACCTCGCGGATCGCGGAGTAGTCGTCGTTTCCGGCGGTCCGGATGCGGAAGCGCCGGTACCCGTCCTTGAACGGTCGCCCATCGATGAAGGCCACCTTGCTGCCCACGGTCTCGCTGCCGGCGAGGTGCGCGATGTCGATGGCCTCGATGCACCGAACCGCGTGCGGCAGACCGAGCGTGCGCTGGATGCTGCGCAGTCCCGCGCCGGGGTCCTGCACGAGGCTGGTGACCTCAGGCTGCCAGTCGTACTCGGCCTCGCCGCCGCGGGTCTCGCGCTCCGAGAGCTTCTCGAGCGCGCTGATCTGGTCGCGCAGCGATGCGGCCCTCTCGTACTCCTGCGATGCCGAGGCGTGGTCCATGTCGGCGCGCATCTCGCGGAGCATCGCGCTGCGCTTGGATCCGAGGAATCTGATGAACCGGTCGATGTCGGCGCGGTACGCCTCGGGCGTGATGCGGTTGGCGCACGGTGCGGTGCACTGGTCGATCGCATGCAGCAGGCAGGGCCGGAATCGGCGGTTCGCCGGGTTGTCGGCGCGTATGTCGAGTTCGCACGTGCGGAACCTGAAGACGCGCTGCAGCGTCTGCATCGAGTGGCGCAGCGCACCGCTGCTCGTGAACGGCCCGAAGATGCGCGCGCCCCTGAACCGCTCGTGCTGCGGGTCGCGCGTGATGAAGACCCCCGGAAACTCCTCGCGCACGGTGATCGCCAGGTACGGGAACGTCTTGCCGTCCTGCATGCGCTCGTTGAACTTCGGGCGGATGTCCTTGATCAGCCGCGCCTCGAGGAGCAGAGCCTCCCACTCGCCCTCGCACGGCAGCACGTCAAGGTCGTCGACGAGGTCGAGCATCGGCTGCTTGCGAGGCCCAAGGTCAGCGCTGGGGACGAAGTAGCTCGACACCCGGTCGGCGAGGCAGTTGGACTTGCCGACGTAGAGGACACGGCCCTCCGCATCCTTCATGAGGTACACACCAGGGATGCGGGGCAGCTCGCGCGCCTTGGCGAGCAGCTCCGCAAGCCGGACCGGCCGCGACCGGCCGCCACCAAGACCGCCCCCGGCGATGCCTTCAGGCTCACCCTGACCTCCAGGTCCGGGTTTCCTGGAGGTCCCCCCAATCGTCAGGTCCTGCGGTTCGGACTGCTCCGGGACACCCCCGCCAGACCCCTCCGGGGTCCAGTCGCGCAAAAATGTGGTTGCGAATTGGGTCATGGAAGGGATCCTGATGCTATTCCGGAGGTATAGTGCTCCAACTCAAGGAGCTATGAACCCAATGAAGACCATCTCTGCCATCCTCGGATCCGTCGTCCTCGCCCTCGCGGCCTGCTCGTCCCCCGAGTCCACCACCGCCCCCGGCGCGGTTGGATCGAAGAAGGATGATTGCTGCGCCTCGAAGGCTGCATGCGCCACCAAGTGCGCGGACAAGACCGCCGCTGCCGCCCCTGGCGCGGTCGGCGAGAAGAAGAGCTGCGCGACCTCGTGCGCTGACAAGAAGGCCACCTGCCCGGCGATGACCGCGGGCGCGGCTCCGGCCCCCGGCGCCGTCAGCGAGAAGAAGTCCGACTGCGCCAGCAAGTGCTCCTCGATGAAGAGCGGCTGCAGCGCCTCCAAGACCAACGGCTGAGTTCGCGGCGCGCGCGCGCCCGACTCGCCGTCACGAACGTGCAGGCCCCCGCTTCGGCGGGGGCCTGTCTCGTTTTGGGCCTGCGCGGCAGCACGCCGTTAGCATCGCTTCCATGTCATCGATCCTGTTGCGCGGCGGCCGCGTCATCGACCCCGCGCGTGGCGTGGACGCGACCGCGGATGTGCTGATCCAGGGTGGTGCCGTCCGGGCGATTGCAGGGCGGCCCGGCCAGCACTCGGCGGACCTGACGGTCGACTGCTCGGGCAAGGTTGTCGTGCCGGGCCTCGTGGATCCGCACGTGCACCTGCGCGAACCGGGCCAGTCGCACAAGGAGACGATCGCGAGCGGCGCTGCGGCGGCCATTGCGGGCGGGTTCACGACCGTGTGCTGCATGCCCAACACGGATCCCGCGATCGACCTGCCAAGCACAGTCGAGTTCGTGCGCATGCGCGCCAACCTGGCGCAGCTGGCGCGCGTCTTCGTGGCGGGCGCCGCCACGGTCGGACGCAAGGGCGAGCAGCTCGCGCCCATGGGCGCCATGCGCGCCGCCGGCGCGGTGGCCTTCACCGACGACGGCGACTGCATCGCCTCGGCCAGCATGATGGGCAAGGTGCTTTCCACGTGCGCATCGCTCGGCGTGCCGTTCATGCAGCACTGCCAGGATCCGAGCCTCACGATGGGCGCAGTCATGCACGCAGGCGTCGTGTCGGCGCGGCTCGGCCTCGGAGGCTGGCCATCGGTGGCCGAGGAGATCGTCATCGAGCGGGACATCCGCCTCAACCGCGCGTACGGCTGCCGCTACCACGTGCAGCACCTGTCGAGCGCCGGCAGCGTGGAGATCGTGCGGCGTGCGCGCGCCGAGGGGCTCCCCGTGTCTGCCGAGGCATCACCGCATCACCTGCTGCTCACCGAAGAGGCATGCGACGGGTACGACACGATGGCGAAGGTGAACCCGCCGCTGCGCACCGCGTCGGATGTGGCGGCCGTGCGCGCAGGCGTCGCGGATGGCACCATCGGCGTGCTCGCGACGGACCATGCGCCGCACACGAGCGCCGAGAAGTCGCGGGACTTCACTTCGGCGCCGTTCGGGCTCGTGGGCCTCGAGACCGCGCTCCCGCTCTACATGGAGGCGCTTGTGGACAGCGGCGCCATCCCGCTGACGCGGCTGGTCGAGCTCCTCACGATCGCACCAGCCCGGCTGCTCGGCCTCGATGCGCGCGGCATCGGTCGCCTCGAGGAGGGGCTGCCTGCCGACGTCACGGTGATCGACCCGGCCGCGGAGTGGACGATCGATCCCAGCGCATTCCTCTCGAAGAGCCGGAACACGCCCTTCGCGGGCCGCAGGGTGCGCGGACGCGTCACCGATGTCATGGTCGGCGGACGGCGCGTGCTTGCCGACGGCGCGATCGCCGAGTCCGCGACGGCCGCGCTGCCCTGGTGCTGAGCCGTGACGGCAGGACCGCGCCCGCTGAGAGACCGGTGGTGCGACCTTCTGGCGTCGCTGGTCATCCGGTGGCGATGGGCCGTGCTGGCGGTGGCGGGCGTGCTGGCCGCAGCCGGCGCGGCCGTGGCCGTGGCGAGGCTGCAGCTCGACGCCGACACCAATTCGCTCATCGAGCCGTCGCGCCCATTCATGCGTCGGTACCGGGAGTTCCTGGCCCAGTTCGGCGACCAGGAGCACGTGTATGTGGCGATCGACTCGCGCGGCGACGCGCGCGCGGCGCGTGCAGCCGCCGACGAGATCGGCACGGCCCTGGAGCGGCTGCCGGACCTCACCGGAGTCCGCTGGCGCATGAGCGTGCCGGAGCAGTGGACGCTCGCGCCGCGTGCGGTCACGGATCAGGAACTTGAGGGGCTGTCGCGTGCCGCGGATGCGCTGCCTGCGCTGGCCGCAGCGCCGGACGCGGCGAGCGTGCTCGCGCTCGCGGATGACGCGCTCGCGCGGCTCTCGTCGGGCGGGCTGTCGATGGGCGAGGATGAGCGCGCGAGGGTCGGCGCCGCCGCTGTGGCGCTTGCATCGGCTGTGGTGCCTTCAGCCGAGGGGAGCCTCGGCCGCGCGATGGAGCCCCGGTACCTCGACTCGGACACCGGCCGCATGCTCTTCGTGGAGATCTCGCCGCGGAAGGACTTCACGAGCCTCTCGACGATCGATGGCACGCTCGCGGAGATCCGGCGCACCATCGCCGAGATCGCGCCGCGCCACAGTGCAGTCGACATCGGGCTCACGGGCAAGCCCGTCCTCCAGGCCGACGAGCTGGCCACGACCAATGCCGACATGACCCGCGGATCCCTGTTCGCCACGGCGGTCATCGCGGCGCTGACGGCACTGGTGTTCAGGAGCGTGACGAGGCCCGCGCTGACTGTGGTGGCGTTCGCGCTGGCCTTCGGCTGGACCTACGGCCTCACCACCATCCTCGTGGGCCGGCTCAACCTGCTCTCGCTGGTCTTCATGCTCGTGCTTGTTGCGGCGGGGCTGGACTACGGGATCCACCTGCTCACCCGCTACGCCGAGTGCCGCCGATCCATGGGCGCCAAGGCCGCAATCGTCTCCATGCTCCGGAGCGCGACCGTTCCGACATGGACCGGGGCGCTCACCAGCGCAGGGACCTTCTTCCTCGCACTCGCCACGGACTTCGGGGGGCTTCGGGAACTGGGCATCATCGCGGGCATCGGGCTGCTGATGTGCGCGCTGTCGATGAC
>JBIIIL010000078.1:0-10017 GCA_044234825.1 Phycisphaerales bacterium | reverse complement strand
GACGAGCGGGAACACACCCGCCTTGACCGGCGCCATGCGCGGGTGGAACTTCATGACCACGCCAGAGGGGCGCGCCGGATCCGGCGTGTACGCCTCGCACAGCAGCGCGAGCGTGCCGCGGTCGGCGCCTGCGGACGGCTCGATGACGTGCGGGAAGTAGCGCTCGTTGCGCTCCTGGTCGAAGTAGCGCATCTTGTCGCCCTTGCCGCAGTGGGTCGCGTGCTGGCGCAGGTCGAAGTCGCTGCGGTGCGCGACGCCCTCGAGCTCGCCGAAGCCCGGCGCGGTGAAGGGAAATCGGTACTCGATGTCGCTGGTGCCTGCGCCGGACTTGGCGTAGTGCGCGAGCTCGTCGGATGCATGCTCGCGCAGCTGGAGGTTGCCGCTCGAGAGGCCGATCGACTGCCACCACCTGAACCGGCTGTCGCGCCACCACGCGTACCACTCGGCCGCGCTGTCGGGCCTGATGAAGAACTCGATCTCCATCTGCTCGAACTCCCGGCTCCGGAAGGTGAAGTTGCGCGGAGTGACCTCGTTGCGGAATGCCTTGCCGACCTGCGCGATCCCGAATGGCACGCGCACGCGGGTGCTGTTGAGCACGTTGTCGAAGTTGGCGAAGATGCCCTGCGCCGTCTCAGGCCGCAGGTAGGCGACGTTCGCGGGATCCTCCACGGCGCCCACGTTCGTCTTGAACATCAGGTTGAACTGGCGGGGCTCCGTGAGCGTGCCGGGCGCCTTGGCGTCAGGACCCACCGTGATCGCGCGCTCCTCCGCGGACAGGGCCGTGAAGGCGCACCGGTCGACGTCGCCATCGTCGAGCTCGCGCTTGACGTACTTCTCGAGCCTCTTGCGCGCCTGCGCAAGGCTCGCATCATCTGACTCCACGTACGCAAAGACCTGCCCTGTCCTGTCTCCCTTGAGCCCCAGGCACATGAGGTGGTCGGCGCGGTAGCGCGCCTTGGACTCCTTGCAGTCGACCATCGGATCGTTGAACCCGCCGACATGGCCGGAGGCCTCCCAAACCTTGGGGTTCATGATGATCGTGCAGTCGACGCCGACGATGTCCACGGCCTGGCCGTCGGGACCCACAAGCTCCCGCTCGACCATGTCGTTCCACCAGGCCTGCTTGAGGTTGCGCTTGAGCAGCGTGCCGAGCGGGCCGTAGTCCCAGAATCCGTTGATTCCGCCATAGATCTCGGACGACTGGAAGATGAAGCCGCGCCGGCGGCAGAGGGCGACGAGATCGTCCATCGAGACGGTTGCCATGGGGTCGGCACGATACCGTGCCGACGTGCAGTGCCGCGCATGCGGACATCCACGGATGCTGGCAGCGGACGACGTGCCGTGCGTGGAGTGCGGACTGATCCCGTCCGACTGCAGGCCCGACCGGATCGTCGAGGCGATGCCGGAGTGGGCGCACGAGATGGCGCGTGGCGCTGGTGTGCTTGCGGGGGTCGCGGCGCCGCCTGCGGTTGTCGCGACCATGGCCCTGTGCCTCTCGCTGGGCGTCCCTGGAAGTTTCGGCGAGGCGACAGAGCCGGCGCATCCTCTGCGCCAGCCAATGAACCAGGCGGTGGCCCTGATGAGCGCCGCTGCGGTGTCGCTGTCGCTCCACATTGGGTCCTGGATCGTGCGATCGGCGTCGCGCCGCGCGCCGCAGATCCAGTCGATCCGCTGGGTGGGTCGCCTGTCGCTGGTGGGCGTGCTGGCGTCGGGCGCCTGCTGCACGGCTTCCGCCATCGCATGGATTCCTGTGTGGGGCCTGACTCGCGATGTCACGGGGCCTGCTGAGGCGGTCGCCGCGCTCTCGCTGCTCTTCGCGCTCGGGGCAGTCGTGGGGTTCGTGGGACGGGTGGGTGCGATCATCGGCGCGCCGTGGATGAAGGCCAGCAGACGCGCGCTGCGCATTGCGTGGTTCGTGGCGATCGTGAGCGCCGTGCTGCTTCCGCTCGCGGAGTACCGGTTCCCGCCGGGATCCGCGACGGGCGCGATGGTCCGGGCGGTGCCCGCGCTCCTGCTTACGGCATCCGTCTTGGCGGTGCTCGCCTGGTTGGCGCTGATGCTGTCCGTTGCGGGACACGTCGACGCGCGCCTTCGTGCGCGCGACCGCGGCGTGCATCACCAGCCTTTGCTCATGGCCGCTGCCGTGGCGTGTGCGGTGACGCTGGTCAACTGGCGCGTCGGCGTCCGGGTCGATCATGCGCACCAGGTCGGCTCGGGCGCGGGTCCCGTGGTCGCGTGGATGGTCGTGCTCGCCCCCGGTGCCGCGGCATGGTTCGCTGGCGCCCTGTCCCGTTCGATCCAGATCGGCCTCGCTGCCGGCGTCGGGGTTGTGGCAGCTGCCCTCATCTGGGCTGTCGCCACCTAGTTCCGCACATCGCGCGCGCGACCGGCCCGGAAGGCTCGGGGCCTCAGTCGTCGCGGCCAATCGCGATCAGGCGCAGGAACTCCTCGCGGGTCGCGAGATTCTCCAGGAACACGCCCGTCAGGCGGCTCGTGGTGGTCCATGCACGCGGCTGGTGGACCCCGCGATAGCACATGCAGAAGTGCCGCGCCTGGATCACGACCGCGACGCCGAGCGGCTGCAGGTGCTCCTGGATGGCGTTGGCGATCTGCGCCGTGAGCTTCTCCTGCACCTGAAGTCGCTTGGAGTAGATCTCGACCACCTTCGCGAGCTTCGAGAGGCCCACGACCTTGCCGTCAGGGATGTAGGCAACATGCGCCTTTCCCACGAAGGGCACCATGTGGTGCTCGCAGTGGCTGTGCAGGTCGATGTCCGTCAGGAGCACCATCTGGTCGTATCCCTCGACCTCCTTGAAGGTGCGTCCGAGGCTCTCCGCGGGGTCCATCGAGTAGCCGCGGAAGTGCTCATGCATGGCCTTGACGACACGCTTGGGCGTGTCGAGCAGCCCCTCGCGATCCGGATCCTCGCCGATAAAGCTCAGCAGCGCGCGCACATGGGCCATCGCAGCAATCATCGCGTCGGGATTCTGCTCCGGGTCTCGCATGGGGCAAGGATCATACGCTATGTGCTGGACGAAAGCGTCCGTGGCGTCAGGTCTGACGCGCGCAGGACGCGCCGCACATGCCCCACAGGAGATTCGCATGACCACTCAGGGTGTCACTCGGAGCCGCAGGCCGATCGTCGTCTTTGGAGTCGGCGCCCTCGTGGCGCTGGGAGCGCTCGCGCTTGCCTTCGTGCTGTCGATCGACTTCCTCGCCGCACGGGTGGTGTCGTCGGAGGGCACGAGCGTCCTGGGCGCGCAGACCACGGTCGGCAGGGCGCACATCGCGCTCCTCGGCGGCACAAGCAGCGTAAGCGGATTGCGGGTGGCGCAGCCCGCAGGGTTCGGCGAGGGCGACATGCTGTCGCTCGACCGCACTGCAGTCACCGTGCGGCTGCCCGCGCTCATGGGCGAGCGCGTGGAGATCGATGAGGTGGCGCTCACGGGACTCAAGGTTGCCCTTGTCGGAAAGGACGGCACCATCAACCTCCAGAAGATCGCCGACAACGTGCAGAAGTCGATGTCCGATGCAGGTGCGAAGCCGGCGCCCGTGGAGGAAAGGGCCGGCAAGGAGGTGGTCATCCGCAAGCTCGTGGTGAGCGACATCGACGTGACCGCCACCGGGATGGGCATGACGGTCACGGGCAATCCCGTGAAGGTTCGCATCCCGGACATCACGATCGAGAACGTGAGCAGCGCGAACGCAGAGGCCTCGATCACATCGGAGATCACCAGCCAGGTGCTTCAGTCGGTTGTCGCCGGAGTGCTCAAGTCGAACGTCGAGGGGCTCAGCGACACCGCGCTCGCGGGCCTCAACGCCGCGGGTGGAACGCTCAACGCCGCAATCGACAAGTTCAGCGAGACCGCGAAGGTTGCGGCCGCGGAGCTTTCGGCTGGGCTCAAGGATGCGGGCAAGGGCCCCAAGAAGGAGATCAAGGAGATCGGCAACGAGCTCAAGGGGATCCTTGGCGGCAAGAGCGGGGCTGCCGGCTCATCGGGCGAGTGACCGCCGGCGGCTGCTGGCGGGCCGTGCACTCGCTCCGGTTCCCCGCTTGCGACCCCTCGATCCGCCGTCGAGCGCGAACCAGTGACTCCACCACGCGAGGTACTCGTGCAGCCGGTGCAGCCTCAGGTCTGGCGGTCCCATTCGTGACAGGCCGTGACTGGCTTCGGCCGGATAGCGCACGAAGCGGCACGGCACATGCTGCGTGACCAGGGCCGCGTGCACCTGCTCGCCCTGCTCAATGTTGCAACGAAGGTCGCCGGCGCTGTGGATGACCAGCATCGGCGTCCGCATGCCCCTCATGTGCGCGATGGGGGATGCGCGCCACAGCTCCTCGGCGCGGTGCCATGGCATGCCGCGCCAGTACTCGCCGGGGATCTCCGGATAGTCGCTGTTGCCGGCGTGGCTGATCAGGTTCGACACGCACCGGTCGGTGACCGCTGCGCGGAACCGGCGGTCGTGCGCGACGGCCCAGTTGGTCATGTATCCGCCGTAGGAGCCGCCCATGATGCCCATGCGCGCCGGATCGGTGCACGAGTCGCGCTGCATCGCATCCGCCACCGCACGCACGTCCGTCCAGTCTGCCGTGCCCCAGGCGCCGCGGATCGCCGCGCAGTGGGCGCGTCCATAGCCCTTGGACCCTCGGGGATTGGGGTACCAGATCGAGTGGCCCGCAGCGGCCATCACCTGCATCTCGTGGAAGAACACGTTCCCGTACTGCGCATGGGGGCCGCCGTGGATCGAGAGGATCGCCGGATGGCGCTTTGGCGCGCGGGCGGCCACCGGCGGGCGCATGACCCAGCAGTGCACAAGGGTTCCGTCGCGCGTCCTGACCCATCGCTCCTCCGGCATCGACAGGTCGAGCTCGTCGACGAGCGCATCGTTGAGCCTCGTGAGCGTGCGCACCGGGAACTCCACGCCCTCGACTGTGGCGACCGCGACCTCCGGCGGCTCGCATGGCGAGGTGCGCACCAGCGCAAGCCGGTAGCCGTCACGGGAGAGCGCATGTGCCGAGAACGAGTGCTCGGCGCCGCGCATCGTGTGGAGCCGCACCCGGGACTCGCCCCGGCGCGCTGTGCGCCCGGTGAGCGCCGCATCGACGTCGATGCTGGCGATGTGGCCTGAGCCATTCCATCCGATGCGCGCAAGCACGCTCCTCGCGTCGGGCATCCACACGAACGACGGGGCAAACGAGGCGTCGCTCGTGTCGCCAAGGGTGGCGGCCATCAGGCACACGTCCGTGCCGGCCGTCGCGCACTCGACGGTGCCCGTGGTGAGGTCGAGGGCCCAGAGCTCGAGATTCTCCGGCGAGTAGAGGCCCTCGTGCCCCTGTCGGCCGGCCCATGCGATGCGCGACCCGTCGGGGCTCCACGACACGCCAGCCTTGGGACCGGCCGGGAGTCCTCGCAGCTCGATGTCGCGCTCGACCCGCATGCCGCGGTCATCGAGGCCGAGGATGCGCAGTTCGCTTCGCGACGGCTCGAGCAGGGCCTTGGGCGAGCGGTTCGTCGAGATCACGATGGCGCCTCCATCAGGCGACCAGTCGAAGCTGAACGTGCCCATCGTGTCCTTGGCGTCGATCACGCTCACCGCGCCGGTCCTCACGTCAAGGAGGTGCAGCGCGAACCGCGCCCTGCCGAAGTAGCCATCGCCATCGAGCCGGTACCACGGGTCGGTGACCTCCATCGGCGGCGTGGAGCGCTTCTGGCGCGCGCGCGCCTTCGCGGCGGCTGACGTGCGCTCGTCCGGCGTGGGGCGGAAGGCAAACGCGATGCGCAGGCCGTCGGGGGACCAGCGGATGTCGCCGAACTTCCCCTCAGGAAGCCGGGATAGGGTCCTGACCCTTCCGGCGCGGCCCTTGGGTGAAAGAGGGATCAGCGCGATCTGCGGATGCCCAGGCGTGGCGGCACGGACGAACGCGATCGAGGTGCCATCTGGCGACCAGCGGGGCGTTGAATCGCGCGGTCCGGCCGTGACGTGGCGCATGGATGCGCGGGCTCCCGTGCCGGCAATCGCAATCCGGGTCGCATACGTGGACGGCGTGTCAGTGCGCTTGACGGTGAATGCGACGTGCGCGCCGGCGGGCGACATCTGGACCTCGCCGGGCACCGAGATGCGCATCAGGTCCTCAGGGGTGATGCACCGGCCACGATCGGGTCCGGCCGATGCACGGCTGGTGCGAGATGGACGTGCGGTGCGGCGAGCGCGGGCCGATGTGGTGCGACGGGGCATCCCGCGATCCTAGGTGCGTCCCGCGGGTCGCGGGCGGCGTGCCGTGCTCTGCAGCTAGCGCGGTGCGGGCTCTGCGGAGTCGACGTAGACCGCGGCCACGACATCGCCCATCACATTGATGACCGTGCGGCCCATGTCAAGCAGCCTGTCCACGCCGAGGATGATGGCCAGTCCCGCCGGCGGCACGCCGACCTGGTCCATCACGAGCATCAGCAGGGGAAGCGACCCGCCGGGAATCCCTGCGGCGCCGACCGCAGTGACGATGCACAGCAGCACGACAAGGAACTGCTGGGCGAGCGTGAGCTCCACGCCGAAGATCTGCGCGACGAACAGGACCACGCATCCTTCGAAGAGGGCGGTCCCGTTCATGTTGACTGTCGCGCCGAGCGGCAGCACGAATCCCGCAACCGAGGGCCGCACGCCGAGGGCGCGCTCGGCGGTGCGCATGGTCGTGGGGAGCGTCGCGTTGCTCGAGCTCGTGGAGAGCGCCGTGACCATCACGGGAATGCAGGACTTGAGCGTGGCGAAGCCTCCACGGCCCGAGAGCGCACGGATCAGCGCCGGATAGAGGACGAGCAGCTGGATGAGATAGCACCCGAGCACCACCGCGACGTACATGGCCAGCTTCGAGAGCAGCTGGAGCCCGAAGCGCTCCACGACCACGAAGATCAGGCAGAAGACGGCGACCGGCGCGAGCCTCATCGCGAGCCCCACGACCGCGATCATGGCATCCGCGATGGCCTCGAGCGCGGAGGCCATGCGCTCTCGCCGCTCGGGCGACAGCGCGAGGATGCCGAAGCCCGTGAGCAGGGACAGCACGATCAGCGGCAGCATCTGCAGCTGCGTGATCGCCCCGAGGATGTTGCGCGGGAGCGCTGCGTCGAGCACCTGGGTGATGCGGCTGCGCAGGGTGGCTGCCTCGCCGGACTCCGCAGCGGTGTCGATGCGTGCGACATCGCCCGAGAAGGCAGCCATGAGCTCCTCGCGGACAGCAGGGTCGAATCCCTCGCCGGGCGCGAACAGCCGCATCGCGGCGACACCGAGCACCGCAGACACCGTCATCGTGAGCGCGAAGCAGCCGAAGGTGCGCATGCCCATGCGGCCGAGGGCGGCGGGGCTCGCGATGCGTGCCACGCCGGAGGCGATCGACGCGAAGACCAGGGGCACGACCACGATGAAGAGAAGCCGCAGGAACACCTGTCCGACCGGGTAGGCGACCGCATCGGCGAGGGCATCAAGGGTGCCCGCGGAGCCTGGCACGCGCGACCTCAGCTCGTGTGCCGCAAGCCCCGCAATCGTGCCCGCCACGAGACCCGCGAGGATCGCACGGTAGCTGGGCGAGGCCGCTGGCATGCGCGGAGGCTATCGGTGCGGCGCGAGCGTTGCCGTTGGCGGCGCCCGTCGCGGGCGTACATTCCTGCCCATGCAATGGCTCAGGCCAGTCGCGGAGTGCGACCTGCGCGCGATGACCGCCGGTCGCGCCGGGGAGACCCGTCTCGGAGAGGTGCTGCAGGCCGCCGACGGCGAGGGCCGCGTGCCGCGCGGCACCCGGGTGGCGATCGTGGGCATCCCGGAGGATGTGGGTGTGCGCGCGAATCTCGGTCGTCCGGGCGCACGCCGCATGTGGCGCGAGGCGCTGCGCGCACTCGTCCACCTGCAGGCGAATGCGACGCTCGACGCGTCGCGCATCGCCGTGGTGGGTGCCGTGGATGTGCGGGACATCCAGCGCAAGGCCAAGGCCGAGGACGGGACGCTGGCTGAGGCGCGGCGACAGGCCTCGTCCGATGGGCGCCGTGCCCTTCGTGCGGCTGAGGGTGCAGCCGCTTCGCTCGCGCGGCTGCGGGCGCTGTGCGCCGAGATCGATGGCCGGGTCGCGTCCGTCGTGGCGGCGCTTCGTGACGATGGGGCGGTGCCCATCGTCGTTGGTGGCGGCCACAACAATGCGCTTGGGATCCTCGCCGGGTGCGCGAAGGCCGCCGGTCGTGCCATGGGATGCGTGAACGTCGACCTGCACGCCGACCTTCGCGCGATGGAGGGCCGTCACTCGGGAAACCCGTTCAGCTATGCGCTGCATCGCGGCGCGCTTGACCGCTATGCCGTGGTGGGTCTCCAGGAGTGCACGGCCAACGCCACGGTGCTCGATGCATTCCGCGATCCGCGCCTGCGGGCCTTCACGCTTGATGCGATGGTCAGGGGCGAGATCGACCTTGCGTCCAGCATCGACGCAGCGGTGACGCACGTCGGTGCATCGCCCGCGACGATCGAGATCGACATTGACTGCGTGTCGGGCGCGCCGGCGAGCGCCACCGCCGCCAGCGGCCTGTCGCCGCGTGAGGTGCGCATGTGCGCGGCCAGGCTGTCGCGCGAGCTCGACGTGCATGCGGCGCACATCGCCGAGGGCGCGCCGGAACTCGGCGCGTGGCCCGATGGGATGCTCGCGAAGCTGGTCGCCGAGCTGATCTGCGATCTGGCGAAGGGCATCTGCAGCCGGCGCGCGCCATGAGCGAGGTCGGACTGCGCATTGGGGTCGACCTCGGGGGCACGAAGATCGCCGCGTGCGCGCTCGATGGAGACCAGGAGATCGACCGCCGCCGCGTGCCCACGCCGCGCAACGACTACGACGCGACGGTCGATGCGGTCTGCACGCTCGTCACGTCGCTCGAGCGGGACCTCGGTCGCAGCGGCACCGTCGGCGTCGGGCATCCGGGGAGCGTCTCCCCTCGCTCGGGCATGCACCGCAACGCCAACTCGACCTGCCTCAACGGGCGTGACCTTCAGGGTGACATGGCGCGCAGGCTCGGTCGCGAGGTGCGCTGCGCCAATGACGCCGACTGCCTCGCGCTCAGCGAGGCTGCCGATGGCGCGGGGGCCGGCGCGGGATGCGTCTTCGCGGTGATCCTCGGTACCGGTGTCGGCGGAGGCGTCGTGGTCGACGGCCGCATCCTGACGGGTCCCAATCGCATCGGCGGCGAGTGGGGGCACAACCCGCTGCCGGGCGAGCCGGATTCGGAGGTCTCCGCCCGTCGCTGCTACTGCGGGAAGTCAGGCTGCATCGAGCAGTTCGTCTCCGGACCCGCGGTCGAGGCCGAGTACGCGCGGATCTCGGGACATGCGCTGCCGCTTGCGGAGATTGCGGCCCGAGGGTCGGACCCTCACGCCCGCATCGCCATCGACCGTCTGGTGTCGCGGCTGGGCCGCGCGCTGGCTGTGGTGTGCAACACGATCGATCCGGATGTGATTGTGCTCGGCGGCGGAGTCAGCAACATCGGAGAGCTGCACGAGCGCCTTCCGGGTGCAATCGCCGCACACGTCTTCGGCGACGCCTTCTCCACACCCGTGCGTCAGGCGAGGTTCGGGGATGCCTCGGGCGTCAGGGGTGCCGCGCGGCTGTGGGACGCGCCGCGGCGCGCGTAGCGCGCGGTGGACATCACATCGAGGTAGTCGGGCTCGATGCGCGATGGCTCGCCGCAGATCTGCTGCGCCACGATCTCGCCCGTGACGGGCCCGAGCGTCATGCCCATCATGGCATGGCCTGTGGCAACCAGCAGCCCCGGCGTGTGCGGCGCCCAGCCGATGACCGGCAGGCCATCGGAGGTGCACGGCCGGTAGCCAGCCCAGTCGGAGGCTGCGCGCGCCTGGTCGATGCCGCGCAGGTAGCGGCGCGCCCCAGCCGGGAGCATGGCCAGGCGCTGACGCATCCAGGCCAGGCCGAGCGGTCCGATCTCGAGCGTGCCTGCGAGGCGGAGCTGGCCGCCCGTGGGTGTGGACATGGGTGTCACG
>JBIIIL010000322.1:0-2505 GCA_044234825.1 Phycisphaerales bacterium | reverse complement strand
CAAGCGCGTCGCCGACACCGACGCGCGGTTCTGGGTCTCGTGGGACCGCGGATCTGAGGCGTGGACCGTGCGCGTGACCGAGCGCGGCGGCGGTCCCGATCGCACCTACGGCCAGATGGGGCTGCGGACCGCGCAGGATGTGGGAAACCCGAAGCCGAAGCTGATCGTGGTCGATTCGGACGCGGACCAGCGCACCCGCAACGAGCGTCGGTGGACTGTCCCGGAAGGCATGTACCTGTCGCAGGCGGAGCAGCTGGTGCTTGGTCGCCTGCTCGCCGATGGCGCTGCACCGGCCAGTGACGTCTCGTACTACTGCTTCGATGCGCGCACCTCCCGCATGCCCCAGCGCGTCGAGAGCTGGACGCGCGCCGGCGACGGGTCGTGGCTTGCGGTGACTCGGCCAGGCGTGGACGAGGATGCCGAGGTGCTCTCGCATGATGCGCAAGGCTGGCGCAAGCGCCGCACCGAGCCCGATGGCACCGTCACGGAGGCGACTGACCTCGAGTCGATCAGGCGTGCGTGGGCTGCGAAGGGACTCCCGGTCCGATGACTTGCGCCGGACACGCGACCCGCGCGCGCCGCGCGGCCCTCAGTCTCCTCGCATGCCTTGCTGCTGTGGCGGGGCCTGCTGCGTGCGCGGGGACGCGCACGCAGTCAGCCCCGCCACAGCCGGTTACCGTGCTAGGACAGCTGCGGACAGATCAGCGTGCGACGCTCAATCCGAGGGATCTGTATCCGAGGGACGGGAAGACGGAGTGGATCGCCACAGACGATGATTGGATGCGGATCGAGGATGGCGTGCGGACCGGGACGCTGGTGCGCAAGGGCAATGAGATCGAATGGAGAGAGCCACTGGGCACGACCACCGAGTCGGTGATTGGCGAATCCGATGTGCGGCTGCGCAGGACCGTCGTGCCGGGCGACAAGTCCATCAGCGTCTTCGATCCTCCGCTGCTCCTGGCCTCGGCGGATGGACCGAAGGCCTCCGATGCCGCATTCGAGACGGAGTCCCCCATGCGCGTCGAGTGGATCGACGGTGGCGAGCGAGACCGCGGCACCGGCCACCGGTCGTCGAGGGTGCTCGGGATGGCACGAGTTCGCACGCCCGCGGGCGAGGCTGATGCGCTCGTCGTCGAGAACACGTTCGAGGCGCAACTGAAGATGGCGCGCGCGCGGCGCGTGACCACGCTCTGGATCGTTCCGGGAGAGGGCCCCGTGGCCGAGCGGTGGGCGCAGACCATCTTCGTGTTCGGCATCCCGACCGGCACAACCCGCGGCGCCGCGGTCCGGAGCGCGCCTACGCTACTCCCCTCGGGCCAACGTCGATGAAGCTGCATCCGACCATCCTGGTGGCGATTCCGGTGTGGAACGAGGAGCGCCACATCGATCACGTGCTCTCCGAGGTGCGTCGGCACACCACGGACATCCTTGTGGTGGACGATGGCAGCACCGACGCGACTCCTGCCCTGCTGGCGCGCCACCCGGTCGAGGTGCTGCGGCACCGCGAGAACATGGGCTACGGCCGGTCGATCCGTGACATCATCCACTGGGCGCATGTGCAGGGCTACGAGTGGGTGGTGACGATGGACTGCGACGAGCAGCACGAGCCCTCGTTCCTGCCTTCGTTCTTCTCGCTGGCGCGCCAGGACCGCCTGGACGTCATCTCGGGAAGCCGCTACCTGTCCGCCCAGCTGCGGGGCGATGAAGCGCCAGCGGACCGCCGCGCGATCAACCGCACGATCACGGGCGAGGTCAACTCCGCGCTGGGCCTGGCGCTCACCGACGCGTTCTGCGGATTCAAGGCCTTCCGCGCCCGCAGCTGCGCGGGCCTTGCGCTGGACGTCGACGGCTACGACTTCCCGATGCAGTTCTGGGTGCAGGCTGCTGCGCACCGTCTCCGCATCGGCGAGATCGCGGTGCCGCGCATCTACCACGACGCCAACCGCTCCTTTGGCGGCGACCTCGACGATCCGTCGATCCGCCTCGCGTGCTACCGCGACACCTTCCACCGCGAGCTGCGGCGGTGCCGGCACAGGCTCCGACTGAACGTCGATGCCGCGCTCTTCGACGAGGGCGGCGCCGAGGGCGCCTTCGGCGCCGCATGAGCGGATCGGTCGCGGATCGGGTCTTCCTGAGGCTTGTGGCGGGTGCAACGCGCGGCGCGGACACGGGCGGTCCGGCGCGCGCGGGACGGCTCGATGACCCGCTCGTCGCGGCGACTCGCGAGGCGCTGGGCATCGGAGGGTGGTCGGGCGTCGCGACCGGACACCAGCCCATGTTCTGGCACGGAGGGATCCTGGCGAAGGCGCTCTGCGCGGCTGAGCTTTCCCGTGCCGTCGGGCAGGGCTGGCTCCACGTGATCGCGGACCACGACGCGGTGGATCCGGGTGCGGTGACCTATCCGGCGCGCCGGGACGGCCATGAAGTGCGCTGCGCCACCGCTCACTTCACGCCGGCGTGCGAATCCGGTGTCGCCGCATCGCAGGCACCCGCAGTCCCGGCGAG
>JBIIIL010000077.1:0-10064 GCA_044234825.1 Phycisphaerales bacterium | reverse complement strand
GGTTCCCATGCGGCATCGTCGCCAACCAGCGCAAGCTCTCGACGCGCCGCATGCCGGGAGGCAAGGCGGGTCCCACGACCGCGATGGGCATGCCGGCCGTCATCTACGACGACAGCGCCGACAAGGCTGCGCGCTTCATCATGGACGTGAACCAGCGCCGCATCCCGCTGCTCTTCGTGCACGACACCACGGGCTTCATGGTCGGCCGCGACAGCGAGCAGGGCGGCATCATCCGGTCGGGCGCGAAGATGGTGAACGCGATGAGCAACTCCATCGTGCCCAAGATCGTGCTCGTGGCCGGAGGCTCGTACGGCGCAGGCAACTACGCGATGTGCGGCCGCGCGTTCGATCCCTTCATCACCTTCGCGTGGCCCGGCGCCAACTGCAGCGTCATGGGCGCGTCCCAGGCGGCGAACACGCTTCTGCAGATCGACCTTGCGGCGCGCGAGCGCAAGGGCGAGACGGTGGACGACGCGATGCGCGCCCAGCTCCTCGCGGCGATCACCGCAAGCTACCGGGAGCAGCAGGACATCCTGTACGGCGCGAGCCGCGGATGGGTGGACCGCATCATCGAGCCCGAGCGCACGCGCGAGGAGCTGGTGGCCGCGCTGCGCTGCGCAGCGCAGGCGCCCGTCAACGGCACCTTCCGGACGGGCGTGCTGCAGACCTGAGCCCTGCAGTGCGTGCGCCCGCCGCCCGCGAGCCCGCGGCGCGCAGCCGCGCGATGCACCCCGAAACGGACATGCAACGGCCCGCGCGAATCCTGGTGGCCACGAGCAACCCCAAGAAGGTCGACGAGATCCGTGGTGCGCTCGCGCCGCTGGGCATCGCCGTCGTGTCGCTCGCCGATGCCGGGCACGCCGGCATCGCGGAGCCTGAGGAGACCGAGCGGACCTTCGCCGGCAATGCGCGACTGAAGGCGCTCGGTTACGCCAAGGCCACTGGGCAGGTCGTGCTCGCCGACGATTCGGGCCTCGAGGTCGATGCGCTTGGCGGCGAGCCTGGCGTCGACAGCGCCATCTGGGCAGGCACCGCGGGCGATCGCGCGGCGCGCGATGCGCGCAACAACGCGAAGCTGGTGGCGGCGCTGCGCGGCGTGCCCCAGCACGCGCGCACCGCGCGCTTCGTGTGCGCGATGTGCGTGGCCGACCCGGACGGCCGGGTGCTCGCCGAGTCGAGCGGCAGCGTGGAGGGCGAGATCCTGGACGACCCTCGCGGCGTGAATGGATTCGGGTATGACCCCCATTTCCTCGTGCGGTCGCTCGGTCGCACGACGGCCCAGCTCTCCCCCGACGAGAAGAACGCGATCAGCCACCGCGGGCAGGCGTCGCGCGAGATGGCCCGCCTGCTCGCAGCACGCGCATGATCAGCCAGATGGTGGCGATGGCCCCGAAGGTCGCCGCCACAGCCACCTCGCCAAGCGAGTCGACGAGCGCCAGCTGCGCGCTGGCCGCGTCGAGCCCGCCCTCGAACCCTGTGCCTGCAATCACCTGCGCGGAGAGCGCCATGCCCGCCTCGCGGAACCCGACTCGCCCGAGCGGCCCAAGGCTGGCGAGGCCACCGGCTACCGAGACCACCAGCGCACCCTTGAAGTCCAGCGCGATGCCCACGATGTCCGCGGCGATGTAGGTGCGCGCCGCGACACCCATCATGTCCACGAGGCGTATGGCCGTGGCCGCGTACAGGGTCGGTCCCTTCGCGACGGCTGCGGCGAGCGGACCGATACCCCGCATGCGCTGCAGCGGAATGCAGATGGCCTGCCCTGCGAGCGTGAACACCGCGGTCCCGACGACCATGACCGCAAGCAGGGGCCCGAGCGCCGTGACGCCTGCCGCCAGCGCCACACCCGCGGCCGCGGTCGGCGCCAGCACGCTCGCCAGCAGCAGCGTGAACCATCCGGCGATCTGCATGGCCCGCATGCGGTCGACGCGCAGGTGGTAGGCGATGCGCTCGAGCATCCCTAGGCGCAGCGGCGCGAAGTTGCCGAGCGTCGCGGCGGCGTTGACGCCCTGCAGCGCCATGAACCCAGGTCGCGGCTGGTCGGCGCGCAGCACCGCAGGGCATGCGATGTAGAAGGCCCACCCGTTCAGGACCATCGAGAGCACCGAGAGCCCCAACAGCGCAGCCAGCTTGCCGTTCCCGGCGCCCGAGAGCTTCGTCCAGTCCGCGCCGGCCATCGCGGTGCGCACGCACCACACCACAAGCAGCACGCCGCCGATGAAGCCCACGATCTGAAGCGCCATGCGTGCCGGCGAGAACGTTCTCCGGCGCGCCTGCGCGAGCTCGTCTTCGGCAGTGCGGTCCGGTCTAGTGTCCATGTGGCGATCGGGGTGCCGGCGGGCGCAGCCGCTCGCGCACGATCACCCACATCGTCCGCAGCGCATCGCGCACTCCAATCTTCTTGCCTTGCCGGTAGGCGCGCGCGGCGTACTGCACCGGAACCTCATCGACCCGCACGCCGATGCGGGCAAGCGCCGCCGTCAGCTGGGGCTCCACGCCGAAGCGGTCCTCAGTCAGCATGGGACGCACCTGGCGCAGGACCGAGACGGGCATCAGCTTGTAGCAGCACTCCATGTCACTGAGCGAAAATCCGGTCGCGAGGTTGCTCGCGCCGGTCAGTGAGGCGTTCCCGAGCCGGTGGATCCGGTGCCACAGGCTGCCGTGCGGTCCGCCGCCCGATTGCCAGCGATTGCCGTACACGGCGACCAGGCCATCCACGGCATCGCACCGCTCCGCGGCCGCGACGAGCGATGCGAAGTCCCGCGGGTCGTACTCGAGGTCCGCATCCTGGATCACGACAAGGTCGCGGTCGTCGCCGTGCCCGAGCACCCAGTCGAACCCGGTGCGGAGCGCTGCACCCTTGCCCCGGTTCACCGGATGCTGCAGCACGTCCCACGCCGCGAGCATGGGGCGCGCGAGGTCACCCGCCTGCGGCGGCGCGCCGCGCGCGCTGCCCGCATGCGCCGACTCGAGCACGGCGCGTGCCTCATCGAGGGTGGTCGCCGACGAGGCGCCGCTTGCGTCGTCGACTACCACGACCGAAAGCCTCCATCCACGCGGCAGCGGCGCCTCAAGCACGCGCCGCAGGCACGGCACAAGCGTGTCCGGCTCGTCAAAGCAGGGAACGACGACGTGAAGGACGGGCAGGGCGAGCGTCCGTCAGGAACCCTTGGAGATCGATGCCCGCATCTCGGTGTCGGCCACCACATTCTTCATGCGGTAGTAGTCCATGATGCCCATGTGGCCGCTGCGGAACGCCTCGGCCATGGCCTTGGGTATGTCCGCCTCGGCGAGGATGACCAGCGCGCGGTTCTTCTGCGCCTCCGCCTGGAACTCCACCTCCTGCGCTGCAGCGAGCGCGCGCCGCTGCTCCGCCTGCGCCTGGAAGCGCTTGGTGTCGGCATCGGCCTGCGCGGCCTGCAGCTGGGCGCCGATGTTCTCGCCGACGTCCACATCGGCGATGTCGATGGAGAGGATCTCGAAGGCGGTGCCTGAGTCGAGCCCCTTCGCGAGCACGGTCTTCGAGATCTTGTCGGGGTTCTCGAGCACGCTCTTGTGGTCCTCTGCCGATCCGATGGTCGAGATGATGCCCTCGCCGACGCGCGCGATGATCGTCTCCTCGGTGGCGCCTCCGATGAGGCGGCTGATGTTGGTGCGCACCGTCACGCGCGCACGCACCTTCAGCTGGATGCCGTCCTTCGCCACCGCATCGATCGTGAGGCGTCCGCTCTGCGGGCTCGGGCAGTCGATGACCTTGGGGTCGACGGAGGTCTTCACGGCCTCGACGATGTCGCGGCCCGCGAGGTCGATCGCCACGCCCCGGTCCCAGCCGAGGTCAATGTGCGCCTTCTCTGCCGCGATCATGGCTCGGACGACATTGCCGACGCGTCCTCCGGCGAGGAAGTGCGCCTCCATCTGCGCCGTGCTGATGTCGATGCCGGCCTTCTTCGCGCTGATGCGGTTGATGACGATGACCGCCGGTGGCACCTTCCGCAGCCGCATCACGATGAGGTCGATCAGGCTGACTGGGGCCCCCGAGAGCCACGCCTGCATCCAGAGCCCGATGTACTGCGCGATGACAAGGAAGATCACGAGGCCCACCACCGAGACGGCGATGAGTCCGATCCACACCCAGGTATCGAGGGCGAGCATGTTCATGGTGGCGGGATGCTAGCCAGTCGCCGAATCGAGCTCACGCACCTTGGCGTTGCCGTCGACCAGTTCGGTGACGACGACCTTGCGGCCCACGTCGATAAACCCGCTCTCGGCAAGTCCGTCGAGGCGGATCCTCCCGATGCGCACAGTCCCCACAGGCCGAAGCACGGTGAGTGTCACGCCCTCGTCTCCCACCTTGACGCCGCTCGTGCCTGCGTCGCCAGCCTCATCGGAAAGCACCATGCGCCGAGCGATGGGCGTGTTCGTCCACAGCCTCAGCACGCCCAGCGCCACCAGCGGCGCGGCCGCGCACAGGATGGCGAGGTAGACCGCGCCCCAGGTGAGGTCGTACACGAACATCGCGGCCACCGACGCGATCGCGCTCACGCCTGTCGCCACGGCGAGTGCACCCGCGCTTGGCACGAGCAGCTCGAGGAAGAGCAGCGCGACCGCGAGGGCGAGGAGCCCAAGTGACACGAAGAGGAACACGGCGTTTGGCTCTGGGGGCGCTGTCATGCGTGGCCTTCCGCGGGCGAACTCTCAGGTTGCAGATCGCGCGGCGCGTCATCGCCATCGATGCGCTCCACGTCGCACGAGCCAGGCCGCAGCGACACCACGCGCACGCGCGTGCCCGCGTCGAGCCACTCGCCGATCGCCTGCGCATCGACGGGACCGGCACCGAAGTCCGCGCGGCCGGACGGCCGCAGCGGCGTGATCGCCTTGCCGGCATCTCCCACGCGCAGCGCATCGCGCGCCAGCGAGGCACGGTCGGGCGGTCCGCTCGCGACGCCGGCCTCCGCAGCGAGCACGAGCCGTGTGGCGCCTCGCGTGCGGGGCAGGATGCGCCCCGCGATCCAGATGCCAACGCCTGCGGCGAAGCAGCCCCCGAGCAGTGTGGCCACCGCGGAGGCCAGCTGGGACTGGCCCGCAGGGGTGGACAGGTCGCGCGTGACGAAGCTCGCCAGAAGCCCGACAAGCACGAGGATGCCGCCGGCAATCGCGGGCACCATCATGCCCGGGAAGAGCACGACTTCCGCGAGGATGAGCAGGAGCCCGCACGCCACGGCGAGCGCGGGCCACCACTGCGCGAGCCCAAGCAGCGCAGGTGCCCCAGTCAGCAGCAGCAGCGCGACCAGCGAGATGGCGCCAAAGATGCCGAGCCCTGGGCTCGAGGCCTCGATGAAGAAGGACACGAGCAGCACGGCGATGAGCGCGATGCGCACGGGCCAGCTCGTGAGGAACCTCACAAGGGCCTCGGACCACGACTCCTCGTAGCGCGTGATGGATGTGGCGCCGAACCACGTGGCGAGGTCGCCGTCATTGGCGATCACCGCGCTGGCAAGCCTGAGCGCGCGCGCCTCGTCCGGATAGACGACGAGCAGCTGCTCAGGACCGACGATCTGGCCCACGAGCCGCCACTGGCCGCGGTCTCCAGCGCCGAGAGCCTCGCGTCCACGCTGAGGCTCGAGGTCAGGCCGATCGAGCGTTGGCGTCGTGGGCTGCGTCGACTCGGAAAGCCTCTGGATGAAGGGCACCAGCGGGGGATCGGCCGCTGCCGGCGCAGGGATCTTGGCGGGATCCGCGCCGACCGGCGCAGTACCTGTGGGCGCACCGGACCCGAACAGCGCGCTGTGCTCCTGCGCATCGATGATGGCACGCGCGCTCCCGTCGATCCTCTCGGCCAGCCACAGCGGCTGCCCAAGCCTCACGAAGGATGCGACCAGCCGCTCGTCGTATCCGCGCCTACGCGCGCTGTCGACCACCTCCGCGACCACAGGCGACTCGACCTTGGCGCGCTCCGCGGCGGGCAGCGGCAGCATGCCGAGTCCAGGCACGGCCTGCACTGGCGCCGCATCTCCCATCGCCGCGGAGGGCGACATCACGATCTCCCGTGCCGAGAGCGCGATGATCGCGCCAGCCGAGTAGGCGTGCGGATGCACCCACGCCACGGTGTTCGGGGGCAGCCGCGACTTGACCGCATCGCAGATGCGCAGGGTGGACATCAGGTCCCCGCCAGGCGTGTCGAGCTCGAGCACGATTGCCTGCGCACCCCCGTCGAGCGCGAGCTGCACCCGGCGGTCCACGCTCTCCGCAGTCACATCGTCGATCGCTCCGCGCAGGGGGATCACGGCCACGCGCGAGGCCTGGCGCGATGCCGGCACCGCGGCAGCGCCTTGCGCGAGGGCGTCGCCGGCCAGGGCAAGCGCCGCGAGGATGGACAGGAGCGCCCTGCGCACGGGGGGGAGTCTAGATCTGCATGCCCCAACGCCCAAAAGCAGATGGAGGCCGCGCGAGGCGGCCTCCATCGGAAGGTCACTTCATTCCGGGCATGGCGCCCGGGCTGACGAACGAGGAACTCAGTCCCAGCTGTTGTTGTTCTGCATCTGGGTGGCGGGGTTCTGGTCGTTCGGGTTCGTGGGCGCCGGGATGGTCGCGGCCCTATTCATCCAGAGCACCGCATCGTTGTCTCGGCCGTTGGGGCCGGGGATGTCGCGCTTGAACACGTTGTCGATCACGTTCTGCGTCTGGTTCGGGACGCGAACGGGCCGCAGGCCCTCGGGGGAGAAGCTGCGCCCGAAGACCACGTGGTTGTCGTTGAAGCAGAGGTTGCCGTCCCACTCCTTCGGTCCGCCGTGGATCTCGAGCGTCCGCGACTGGAGGTAGTCGTTGCCCGTGTTGTTGCCGTCACGCACGCCACGGTTGCCGACCACGACGAAGCCCGCATCGCCAGAGTTGCGCCACTGCTCGCGGCGACGGACGCCCGAGTAGATGGGCATCGTCGCGTACGAGGTGTTGCAGATGGCGGCGAGGTCGGTGCGGAAGTTGGTGTTGTCCCAGTAGGTGGGGTTCGCCGCATCCGCAGGGTTGATCGCGCGGAAGTTGTAGTTCGAGCAGATGATCACGCGCGAGTTGATCTCCGCGGGCGAGACCAGGATCTGAGGCGTGAAGTAGTTGCGCGCGATGCACACCGAGTAGAGCGCCTGGTTGGTGTTGACCGTCTCGTCCCACTCGCCGGTGCCTTGCACGAACTGGTTGCCTGCGCTGGTCGGGACCTGCAGCCGTCGGACCTCGCCCGGAGTGGGGAAGAGGCCTTCGGTGTTCTCGGCGGCCGCGGTGAGCCAGCCCTTGTGGACCTGTCCGATCTGCGTGCCGTCCTTGACCTGGCGCGCGGTGGCGCGCGCCTTCGACAGTGCGGGCAGGAGCAGTCCGAGCAGCAGCGCGATGATGGCCATCACGACAAGCAGCTCAATGAGCGTGAACGCGTTCTTGCGGTTCATTGAATTGGACTCCATGTGAAAGTTCTTTGGTTCTGTGTCTTGGGTTCGCATCAGGGAGCCTGCGGGAGCAGCGCGTCCGCGATGAGGGTTGCGTTGGCGTTCGCGCCGGCGCCCGAGCCGAGCGGGTCGTAGATCGGGTTGCCGATCACGAAGCCCATCCAGTTGTCGGCGCCAGCGCGGGAGTTCGACTGCCCCTGGCAGGTGAACTCGGTGCGGAAGATGTTGTCGCGGTTGCGGTCGCCCGTCTCGGGGCACGCGTAGTTGGCGCAGAGGAAGTTCTGCTCAAGCTTCACGTGCGCATCGGCGTAGACGATGTTGCCGTCCCACTCGCGCTTCGAGCCGTGGAGAAGCAGCGTTGGCGAGCGGACGAGCTCGTCGCCGTTGATCGCGCCGTCGCGCGGGCCGCGGGTGCCGAACTGGACCTGCTCGGCAGTTCCGTTGTTGCGCCAGTTCGTGTCGCTGAACGCACGGCGGCCGATGAGCACGAGGGTCGCGTACGACGTGTTCGACACACCGGTCTGGTGGTTGCCCTGGAAGGTGTCGTCCCAGTAGCTCGGTACCGCGTTGTAGGGCTGGTACGCCTCGAAGTTGTAGTTCTTCATCTCCTTGACGTTCAGGTTCACCTCGGTCGGGCCGATGCACTGGGCCGGCTGGAACAGCTGGCGCGCGATGGCGCAGGAGAAGATGCGCGCGGTGTTGTTGCGCGCGTAGTCCGTGTCGCCGAGGCCGTTGACGAAGCGGAGCTGACCTCCGCCAATGTCCGCCTGCTTGCGGTAGACGCGACCGGGCATCAGGAGGTAGCCCTCCGGATCCTCCGCGGCGGCGGTCAGGAAGGACCGCTGGATCTGACCGACCTGGACGCCGTCCTTGGTCGTGAGGGCGTTCTGACGGGCCTTGCTCAGGGCCGGCAGGAGCAGACCGACGAGAATGGCGATGATGCCAATCACGACGAGCAGCTCAACGAGTGTGAAGCCACGCTTCTTCATGGGGGTTCTCCAAATCTTCTTGTACCGATAACCTTGTACTCACCGCCCAGTCCCACGAGCCGTGGGTGCGCATCCTCCTCATGTATGAGGGGCTAGAGGCACCGCGGTGCGGGGGGGCACGACAATGACACACGTACGACGGGCACGAGGGCTACCCATCGCGGTTCAGGATGTCGGCTGGGGCGGCGGGAATGAGGGGCGCCGCGGAACGCAGCGCAATGAGGACGACTTCGGTATCTGCCGCACCAACCATGTCGGGCGGACCCGACGCTCACGAAGTCTACGACTTGTGAGGAGATCGTCAAGATATTCGCAGGGGGTATCTTCAGGTTCCACATGGCATCCAATTCAGCCTCGATCGCGGGCCAGCCCGCATCCCCAGCCGCCCAAACCCCTGCCGCCGCGCTCGCGGCGCTCGGACTGACGCTCCCGCCGGCACCCAAGCCGGTGGCCTCTTACATCCCGTTCGTCCGGTCCGGCAACCTCATCTTTGTGAGCGGCCAGCTGCCGATGCGGGATGGGGCGCTCATCGCCACTGGGTCCTGCCCCACCGCGGTGCCTATGGAGAAGGCCCAGGAGTGCGCCCGGCAGTGCGTCCTGAACGGGCTCGCCGTGGTCGCCGATGCCCTCGGGGGATCGCTCGACCGGGTCGAGCGGATCGTGCGGCTGGGCGTCTTCGTCAACAGCGTGGACGGGTTCACCGAGCAGCCCAAGGTCGCCAACGGGGCGAGCGAACTGCTGCAGCAGGTCTTCGGGGAGCGCGGCCGGCACGCGCGCGCCGCGGTGGGCGTCAATGCGCTGCCCCTCGGTGCGTGCGTCGAAGTCGAGATGACCGTCGAAGTGCGCTGAGACGAACGGGCCTCGGCTCCCGAACGGGTCGCCGCGGCTCAGCGGCGCAGAAGCACCATCAGCAGCAGCACGAGATTCGCAAGCACGCTCGCGGCGAGCACAACCAGCAGGACCGGACTTGTCGCCGCGGGCGTGCTGGCGCGCACTGGCGCGGTCTCGGGTACCTGCTCCGCATCGGCCGCAATGCTCGTGATGTCCGGTCCTCGATGCGCATGGCGCGGCCGGTTGCCGGCGAGCACGAGATCGATGTCCTCAAGCAGGTCTGCGGCGGACTGGTACCGCTTGGACGGGCTCTTGGCCATGGTCATCTCGACGATCTCCGCGGCGTCCGAGGAGATGCTCGGCACAATGTGGTCAGGCGGCACCAGCGGCGCCTTGAGGTGCTTCTGCATCACCTCAGTGGGCGAGCGGCCCTCGAAGGGAACCCGGCCCGTCAGCATGTGGTAGAGCGTGGCGCCGAGACCGTAGATGTCGGCTGGGGCCCCAATGTCCGCCGATCCGCGGATCTGCTCGGGAGAGATGTAGTAGGGCGTGCCGAAGGCCTTGTTGCGCTCGGCCGCAGCGGCTTCCTTGTCCGCGATCGCTCGGGCGAGGCCGAGGTCCGCAAGCTTCACGACTCCGGACTTGGTCAGCATCAGGTTCTTCGGCTTCACGTCACGGTGGATGAAGCCCTTCGCGTGCGCGTGCTGCAGCGCGCTGGCGACCTGGCGCGCAATCTCCAGCGCCGCGCGCTCCTCGATCCGCTTGTCCCGGTGCAGCCTGTCGAAGACCGTCTCGCCGTCGACGTACTCCATCA
>JBIIIL010000321.1:0-2540 GCA_044234825.1 Phycisphaerales bacterium | reverse complement strand
CTGCACACCCGTGGATCGATGGGCACGTCGACCTCGCCTACATCGCGCTGCATGGGCGCGACGTGGAGTCCCTGCCGGCACCCGGCGAGCCGCGGTGCGTCAGCGTGCCGGCCATGCGCACGGGCCGGGTGCGCCTGATCGTGGCCACGATCTTCGTCGAGTGCGGACCCGAGGGGCTCGGCAGGCCTTGGGGCTACGACGCCCAGGCGCCGGACACGGCGCGCGACGCGGCGGTGCGCCAGCTCGAGTGGTACGAGGCCCTTGAGCGGCGCGGTGTCGCGCAGATCGTGCGCACCCGCGAGGACCTCGAAAGGGTCTTCAGCGCCGGCGGCGACGCGCCTATCGGGCTCGTGCTGCTCATGGAAGGCGCCGACCCCATCCGGAGCGCGGCGGATGTCGCCTTCTGGCACTCACGGGGCGTCCGTGCTGTCGGCCTGACATGGGCGCTCGGGTCGCGGTGGGCAGGCGGCAACTCCACGGGAGGTCCGCTTGCGGAAGGCGCCGAGGAGGTGATCCGCGCGCTTGACGCATGCGGGATCATCCACGACGCATCCCACCTGTCGGACGAGTCCTTCGAGGGCCTCGTGTCGCTCACGCGCGCGCGCATCGTCGCGTCACACTCGAACGCGCGTGCCCTGCTGCGAGCGCCGGCGCCGCCGGCGCGGCCCGACCGCCACCTCACGGACCGGCAGATCCGGATCATCGCGAATCGCGGAGGCGTCATCGGGCTCAACCTCTATGGCCGCTTCCTGGCCTCTGGCCGCGAGGCAACCTTGGCCGACGCTGTAGCGCACGTGCAGCATGTCGCCTCCAACGCAGGTCGCGCCGCGTGCGTGCTCGGATCGGACCTCGACGGCGGATTCGACCCCGCACAGGTGCCTGAAGGCCTGCGCGGCCCGGACCAGCTCGACGCGCTCACAGGCGCGCTCGCATCGTGCGGATGGAGCGCGTCGGAGCGCGACTCCTTCGCGTGGCGCGGATGGCACGAGCTGCTGCGCGACGCGCTCCCGCGCGCGGGCGGCCCGACCGCCCGGCATTGACGGCGAGCCCTGGTTCAGTGCGGCGGGATGCCGGCGGATGCGGCATCGTTGAGGTCGATGCGCTGCGACACGACCGTGCCGCCCACCGTCAGCTGCACACGCGCATGCAGCAGCACGCCGCAGCGGTGGAGCGGGATCGCCAGCCGCGGGTCATCGAGCAGCAGATGCTCGCGCACAGCCGGTCGCGCCCGGTCAAGGCCCGGCGCGAGCGCTGCGACGAGCGTCCACTGCGCGCGGATCCACGCCGCCGCCACCCGCAGCGTGCGCATCGACGCATCGGCGGAGAGCAGGTGGACGGTGCCTCCCTCAATCGCGAATGACACATCGGGCGCATCAGGGCACTCGATGGCCAGCGGCGTCCATTCCGGGAACAGCGCGAGCGAACCCGCCCGCGCTGTCGGCGGCGCGGTGCGGGGCGGAGCCTCCACGGGCACCTGGCGTACGCGCTCGGCCACGATCCTGGGTTCGGGAGCATCCTCAAGGAAGCGATCGGCGCCAGACCTCATCGCCGCGCGGACGCGCTCAATCGCCTCGCGCGGCGTGAGCTCCGCAAATCCCGGCATCATCACCGATGCCGCGACATCGATCCGCTCCACGCGCGGCGCCACCATCGCCAGCGCGAGGCGGCAGCCTGCTGATGCCACCGCTGGATCGGCCGCTGACCAGCGATCCAGCGACTCGAACGCGCGAGTCGCCACCTCCGATGGGCTACCGACGACGGCGATCTCGATCTCGGGCGCAGGCACGCCCGCCGATGCGGCCTCGGCCGCGATGCCCGCGATCGTGCGCCTCGCGGCAGCGAGCGCAGCCTCATCCGTGCCGGTGACGAGAAGCACCGGCGCCTCCGCCGCGATCACGCTCCGCGGCGTCGAGTCGGTCGACGCGCACACGAGCCAGCGCACTGCGCTCGCCGCGGCACGGCTCAGCCATTCATGGGCGTCACCTGGCAGCGCACGGCCGTCCGACCGGTACAGCTCGGCGCGCGGCGCATGCCGGTCGAGCCTCACGAGGCCCACCGGGCCGGCGGATCGCGCGCACTGGTCGGCCAGCTGCGCAAGCCAGATGCCGGCGAGCGCTGGCACGTTTCCGACGACCACCAGGTGCAGCGCATCCGACGACCCCGCCGGCGCAAGCCGCGCACCGCCGCCGGCCGCTGGAGGCACGCCGCCGCCCCGCCCGAGGTAGGCCCCCGCGAGGTCATCGATGTGGTCTCCCGCTCCAGCCATGCGTTGATCCTACGACGCCGCTCGCCCGGTCTCGCGAAGCCGGTCCGCCATCTCCGCGATCCGGTCGTTGCGCGACGGCTCTGCGGCACCGACGCGGAAGGTCTCCACGAGCGGTGGCTCGAGCGGGCGCGCCTGCGTGCGCGCGGCGGTCACCTGCGCCAGCAGCGGATCGACCCCATCCCCGCCCTCGGCGGGCACGCCGCCGCGGCGCAGCGGATTCACCGGCAGCGACTCGAGCCAAGACGCGAGCGCATCGAAGTCAGCGAATGCAGGC
>JBIIIL010000076.1:0-10131 GCA_044234825.1 Phycisphaerales bacterium | reverse complement strand
CGCAGCTGTCGCGTACTGGATGGGCAGGCGCATGTCAGGCGGCGACAGCTGCGCGATCACGCTTCCGTCGGCGAACTCGACGAAGGAGTGGACGATGGACTGGGGATGGACGACCACATCGATGCGGTCCGCATCGATGCCGAAGAGCCAGTGGGCCTCGATCACCTCGAGCGCCTTGTTCATCATGGTGGCGCTGTCGATGGAGATCTTGCGACCCATCGACCAGGTCGGGTGCCTCAGCGCCTGCTCGACGGTGGCAGCCATCATCTGCTCCCGCGTCGCGGTGCGGAAGGGGCCTCCGCTGGCGGTCAGCACCACGCGGGCGACCTCAGACTCGCCCTGGCCGGACCGCATGCACTGGCTCACGGCGCTGTGCTCGCTGTCGACGGCGAGCAGCCGGACGCCTGCACGCTCGACGGCGGACATGACGATGGCGCCCGCAGCGACCAGGGTCTCCTTGTTGGCCAGCGCGATGTCGCAGCCGCGTTCGATCGCTGCCATGACCGGCGCGATGCCCGCGGCGCCCACCATCGCGGCAAGCACCATGTCGCCGCGCTGCGCGTGCGTCTCGATCATCCGCTGCGCGGCGTCGGCGCCGGACAGCAGCATGGTGCCGCGCGGCAGCTCGCGGCGGAGCGGTTCCGCCGCATCCGCGTCGGCGACGGCCACGAGCGGCACATCGAGCATCCGGGCCTGCTCCGCGAGCCGTCCGCCATTTCGGCCGGCGGCGATTCCGGCCACCCGGTACTGCGGCGCAGCCGCCGCATCCATGTGGGTGATGACGTCGATCGCGCTCTCGCCGATCGAGCCCGTGGATCCGAGGATCCAGAGCCGCCGCCTGTCGCGCGCGCCAGGGGCGGCCATCACTCCGGCCGACCCTTCACCTTCGAGCGCTCGGCTGGCGAGAGCTTGCGCAGCACGGCCGAGTACAGCGACCGCCGGCGGGGCTTCGCGGGCGCTGCAGCCTCTGCAGCCGCCGGGGTCGGCGCTGGCTCCGATGGTCCGCCCTCGCGCTGCTCATGCGCGGCCGGCTCGTGCGATCGCTCGCCCCGCGGGGACTCGTGCGGCGAGGCCTCGCTGAGCCGCGCATCGGCAGCAGGTGCCGTGGCGCCCTCGGCCGAGCCCGAGTCGCCGTCAGTGGCTGCACCGCGCCCGGCGCGCGGCTTGTCACCGCCGTCGGAGTCTCGGCGCCCGCGGCGGTTTCGGCCGCCGCGACGGTTCTTCCGCTTGCCACGGCCCTCGCGCTCGCTGCGCCGCCCGTCGCCACCGTCGGACTCGCCCGACTCCTCGGATTGGCCCGCGCCATCGTCCGCACCCGCGTCGTCCGTGGCATCGTCACCCGGTGTGTCGCTGCCTTCGGAGCCGGCTCCAGAATCCTCGCCCGCAGCATCTCCGTCGTCGGTGCCCTCGGGCTGGTGGCGCTGCGCGGCGATCGCGATCAGCTCCGGGGGAAGCATGAGCGTCCCGGCCAGGAGCAGCGCCCCCAGCTCCGGATCGACCGCACCCCTGAGGTCCTCGATCAGCGCATCGGGCGTCATGCCCACCGCTGCGGCCACCGCGGCCGTCTCGTAGGCCGACTGCTCGGCAGCCATCGACGCGATGTCGGATGGCATGCGCCGTCCGCGGCCGCGTCGGCGGCGCTTGCGCTTGCCGCCTCGGTCCGCACGGTCCCCGTCCTGCCCGCGGTCCGGGGCTGGTGCTGCAGCGGCAGCTCGCTCCTGCGCGGGTTCCTCGCGGTCGCCCCGGCGGCGCTTGCGGCCGCGGCGTGACCCCCGGTCCTCGCCCTCGGCGCGGTCCTCGTCCCGGTCGCGGTCGCGCGAACCTCGCTCGGCGCGCCGTTCGCTCGCCGCGGCGAGCTCCTCGCGGAGCGGGCGCTCCGAGGCGTCGATGTCGGGCAGGTCGTCGAACCCGCCGGACAGCGCGATCGCCGTGGCGTCCGCGGGCTGGGCCTTGCGGCGGCGGCGACGCTTGCGCACGGCGATGTCCTCAGGCGAGAGGTCCTGCTCGGCCTCAGGCGGCAGCTCGACCGGCAGCCGGCTCGCAGGCGGCGGCTCGAAGGTCGGCATGCGCGAGATGTCGATGTCGGCGTTGCGCTCGTCGTACGCGTACAGGTCCACGCGGTCTGGCGCGAAGGCCTCGCTGATGCGCACGTCCACGCGCTTGCCGGTGCGCTCCTCGAGGTCGTGCAGCATGCGCCGCTTGCTCGAGAGCATCTCGGTGGCGATCTTCGTGGAGCACACGACCTCCACCCGGCGCACGCGGTCGAAGGTGAAGAGCAGCGTCGCGCGCCGGATCACGTCGGCCGCGACCGCATCGGGCATGCGGATCTCTCCGCTGCCGCTGCAGTGCGCGCAGTCGCTGAAGTGCGTCTTGCGCAGGCTTGGCCGCATGCGCTGGCGCGTCATCTCCATCATGCCGAAGTCGCCGATGGGCAGGAACGTGGTCTTGGCGCGGTCGCGGCGGAGCGCGTCGGCCATGCGCTGCTCGATGTCGCGCCGGTGCTTGGGCGACCTCATGTCGATGAGGTCGAGGATGATGAGGCCGCCGAGGTCGCGCAGCCGGAGCTGCCGCGCGATCTCCTCGACCGCCTCGCAGTTGGTCTGGTAGGCGTTGGTCTCCGAGTCCCTCGCGCTGCGGCTGCGCCCGCTGTTGACGTCGATGGCCACGAGCGCCTCGGCCTGGTCGAACACGAGCGCGCCGCCGGACTTGAGCGGCACCTGGCGCGCATGGATCTCCTCGATCTGGCGCTCCACGTCGTAGGCGTAGAAGAGCGGCACCGCGCGGTCCCAGTAGTGCACCTTGGTCGCTGCGCGCGGCGCGACGATCTCGAGGAACAGCTTCGCGCGCTCGAACGCGCCGGGGCTGTCGACGATGATCGCGTCGATGGAGCTGTCCGCGTAGTCGCGGAGCGTGCGCACCATCAGGTCGCTCTCGGTGTAGAGCGCGCAGGGGCCGCCGGTGCGGTCGCTGCGGCGGTTCATGGCGTTCCACAGCCGCGTGAGGTAGGCCGCGTCGCGCTGGAGCTCGCTCTTGGTGGCATCGAAGCCCGCCGTGCGCAGGATGAACCCGCAGCCTGCCGGCAGCTCGAGCGAGTCGAGGATGGCGCGCATCTCGCGGCGCTGGTCCTCGTCATCGAGCTTGCGGCTCACGCCGACGCGGTCCATGTCCGGCATCATCACGAGGAGCCGTCCCGGCACGCTGAGGTAGCTCGACACCGTCGGGCCCTTCGTGCCGATGCCCTCCTTGATGACCTGCACGACGATCTCCTGGCCGCGCCGCAGCGCCTCCTGGATCGCGGGCCGCTCGCGGCGCGGGATCTTGCGTCCCACGCGCTCCGTGCGCTCCTTGCCGGGGAAGTACTTGGGGTGCAGGTCGCTGACGTGCAGGAACCCGTTGTTGCCGGTGCCGAAGTCCACGAACGCGGCCTGGATCGCGGGCTCGACGTTCGCGACGCGCGCCTTGTAGATGTTGCCCACGTTGGTCGCGGTGGTCTCGCGCTCCGCGAAGTAGGTCTCGAGGCGGCCGTGCTCGTCGACGATCGCGATGCGGCACTCCTCGCCGGGCACGTCGTTGACGAGCATCACCAGCTTGCGCCTCACGGTCGGCTTCGCGCCGCGCGTGGCGGGATCGATGGTGGCGCCGCGCGAGCGCCTGCCGCGTGCGGCCTTGCGGGCGCCGCGCGACTCGGCATCGGCGCCTGCGTGTTCCTCCTCCTCTTCCTCCTCCTCGTCCTGCTCTTCGGCGTCGTCGGCGGGCGCTTCGGTTGCGTCGGAGACGGCCATGTCCTCGTCCGCCCACGCCTCGACGTCGGCCTCGGGGAGCGGCTCGCGCTCGGGCAGCGCATCCGGATCGAAGGATGGATCGGCCGGGAGCGGCTCGCGCACGCCCTCAAGGGTGATGCCGCGCGCCTCATCGGGATCGAAGGCCTCCCGGGTCTCGTCGATGCCCCCGAGGACGGGCTCGAGGTCCGGTGGAAGCGCATGGCTGTCGCTCTCAGCGTCGCCACCCCACGGCTCGCCGCCCTCGTCCGAGGCGCTCGCGCCTTCGGCCATCGGCTCCCGCGCTGCGCCGTCGGCGCCGTCCCAGCCCGCAGCGGCATCGCGCCGCTCGGGATCCCCGTGATTGTCCTGCTGTCCGCCCGTCAGTGAGTTGTCTTGGTTGTCCGACACGTGCATGGTCCTGCCGCGATGTCGCGGCGGGCATGACGGATCGAGCGACGCGAGGAAGCGCACCCGCCCGGACCCGTCGGGTCCGGACTTGCGGGATTCGGGAACGAGCGTTCCCGGCACAACCTATGTCCGAATTGGTGCATCAGCCGTTGATCCGTCCGCGCATCGGGAAGGCCGCGTGACCCGGACGGGGCGGTGTCGCCTCGCCATCCGGATGGTGCGCTCGTCCTCGTGCGCCTGTTCCTGAAAGTTCCTCTGGTCGCTCAGTCGGCGCCTGCACTCACAAGCGCCTCCGGGTCGATTCTCCGAAGTTCGTCGCGCAGGTACGAGAGCACCTGCCTGTCCGAATCGAACGAGCCCACCTTCCGGGCGAGCGTTTCGCAACGTTCGATGTCGATCGCCCGGACCACCCGCTTGACGACGGGAATCTGGACCGGGCTCATGGAGAGGCTACGCAACCCGAACCCGATCAGCAAGGGCGTGAAGAGGGGATTGCCCGCCACCTCGCCGCACAGGCTGGCCCCGATCCCCGCGTGGCGGGCCGCACGCACGACATTCTTGACCAGTGTGAGCACGGCCGGATTCGCGGCGCTGTAGAGCGACGCCACCTGCTCGTTGCCTCGATCGACCGCGAGGGTGTACTGGATCAGGTCGTTGGTGCCGATCGACACGAAGGAGACCTCGTTGGCGAAGACGCGCGTCATGAGCGCCGCCGCCGGGGTCTCGACCATGATGCCCGTCGCGAGCGACGGGTCGAAGGGGATGCCGTCATCCTCGAGCTCCTCGCGGAGGTCGTTGATGATCATGTGCGTCTGGCGCAGCTCCATGACGCTCGAGACGAGCGGGAACATCACCTTGATGGGTCCGAGCGCGCTTGCGCGCAGGATCGCGCGCAGCTGGGTCTTGAAGAGCTGGGGGTGGCGCAGGCAGTACCGGATGCTGCGCAGGCCCAGGAACGGGTTGCGCTCCGGGTCTGCGAGGTGCTCCTGGGTGAACTTGTCCGCGCCGAGGTCGAGCGTGCGGATGACCAGCGGCGCGCCGCGCGAGAGCTCGAGCGCACGGCGGTAGGCGTCGAAGTGGTCCTCCTCGGTCGGCGTGGTCGCGCTCGTGAGGTGGAGGAACTCGGTGCGGTAGAGGCCGGTGCCCGAGCCTCCGTTGGTGAACACGGCCTCGATCTCGTCCGGGAACTCGATGTTGCCGAGGAGCTCGATGGCGACGCCGTCAAGCGTGACGGACGGCTCCTTCGCGACATTGCGCAGCGCGCGGCGGCGCTGCTCGCCCTGCGCGGCGGCGGCGCGGTAGCGCTCGACGACGTGCGCATCCGGCCTGACGATGACGACGCCCGAGTCGCCATCCACGATCACCTGGTCGCCGTCCTCGACATCCGTCGACACGTGCATGCAGCCGACGACCGCTGGCATGCCCAGCGCGCGGGCGAGGATCGACGTGTGGCCGGTGAGGCCGCCCGCGTCCGTCGCGAACGCGACCGCCTGCGCGCGGTGCAGGTCCGCTGCCTGGCTCGGCGTGAGCTCGTGCCCGATCACCACCACCGGGCCCGACGCACGGGAGATCTTGCCGATCGCGCCACCTGTCAGCCGCGCGAGCACGCGGTGCTCGAGATCCACCACGTCGGCGGCCTTCTGCACGAACATCTCGCTGCCGGTCGCGCGCAGCCGGTCGGCGAGCTTGCGGAAGTTCTCGCTCACCGCATACTCGGCGGCGACGCGCTCGCGCTCGATGTCGTCGTGGATGGGCTGCACGAGCGTGCGGTCGGCGAGCAGCCCCATGTGGAAGTCGAAGATGGCGGCGGCGGGCTCGCCAGCGCGCGCCGCGGTGCGGGTGCGCAGGTCCTTCAGCTCCTTCGCGGACGCCGCGAATGCCTCGTCCACGCGCCGGATCTCCGCAGGCACCTCGCCGGGTTCGACCGTCCGGAATGCAATGTGGCCATCGGACTCGGCGAGCCGCACTGCGGTGCCGATCGCGATCCCCGGACTGACGGCAATGCCCTTGATGGTCTCCATGAGCGGTTCCTCGAGGCAGCGGGTGCGGCAGCCGGATACATCCGGCGCCCGGACCTGCGGTCAAGTGTCGGCGCGACCGTTCGCGCGAGGCAGAGTCTAGGGTTCGCTGCGCGCGATGGAAGGGGACGCCGCCCGCATTCGCCAAAAATGGCGCGGGCCCCCGTGATGGGGGCCCGCGGTCAGTCGCGCATGGATGCGGGACTCAGTTCCCGTCCTTCACCTCGTACTCGGCGTCGATGACGTCATCGGGCTTGCCGCCGGACTTGCCTCCTGCGGCACCGGTCGCGCCAGCCTGGCCCGCAGCGTCCTTCGTCGACTCGTACGCGATCTTGCCGAGCTCAAGCGCAGCCTCGGACAGCGCCTTCACCGCAGCGTCGATGGCCCTCTTGTCGTCGCCCTTGATGGCCGACTCCACGTTGGACATCGCGCTCTCGAGCTTCCCGCGCAGCTCCGCGGAGACCTTGGCGCCGTGCTCCTCGAGCGACTTGCGCGTCTGGTAGACGAGCTGCTCGGCCTGGTTGCGCACATCGACGAGCTCGCGCCGCGCCTTGTCGGCATCGGCATTCGCCTCGGCCTCCTTGCGCATGCGGTCGACCTCGTCCTTCGAGAGCCCGCTCGATCCCGTGATCTTGATCTCCTGCTTCTTGCCGGAGGCCTTGTCGGTCGCGCTCACGTTGAGGATGCCGTTGGCGTCGATCGAGAACTCGACCTCGACCTGCGGAACGCCGCGCGGCGCGGGGGGGATGCCCGTGAGGTCGAAGCGACCGAGCGACCGGTTGTCCGCCGCGAACTCGCGCTCGCCCTGCAGCACGTGGATCGTCACCGAGGTCTGGTTGTCCGCCGCGGTCGAGAAGATCTCCTTCTTGGAGCAGGGAATCGTGGTGTTCTTCTCGATGAGGCGCGTCATCACGCCGCCGAGCGTCTCGACTCCGAGCGAGAGCGGGGTGACATCGAGCAGCAGGATGTCCTTGACGTCGCCCATGAGGACGCCGCCCTGGATCGCCGCGCCGATGGCCACGACCTCGTCGGGGTTGATGCTGCGGTCAAGCTCCTGCGTCCTGAAGATCTCCTTGGCGATGTCCTGCACCTTCGGGATGCGGATCGACCCGCCGACCATCACGACCTCCTGGATGTCGCTTGGCTTGAGGCCAGCGTCCTTGAGGCATGTCATGCACGGGCCGCGCAGGCGGTCGAACAGGTCTGTGCACAGCGACTCGAACGTCGCGCGGGTCACGCGCACCTGGAGGTGCTTCGGCCCGCTCGCGTCCGCCGTGATGAAGGGCAGGTTGACCGTGGTCTCGAGCTGCGTCGAGAGCTCGATCTTGGCCTTCTCCGCGGCCTCCTTGAGGCGCTGCAGCGCCATCGGGTCCTTGCGGACGTCGATGCCGTCGGTCTTGCGGAACTCCTCGGCGATGTGGTCGATCAGCTTCTGGTCGAAGTCGTCGCCGCCGAGGTGGCCGTCGCCGTTGCTGGCGAGCACCTCGAAGACGCCGTCGCCCACGTCGAGGATCGAGATGTCGAAGGTTCCGCCGCCGAGGTCGAACACGGCGATGCGGGCATTCTTCTTCTTCTCGAGGCCGTACGCGAGCGCAGCGGCCGTGGGCTCGTTGATGATGCGCTCGACCTTGAGGCCTGCGATCTCGCCCGCGTCCTTGGTGGCCTGGCGCTGCGCGTCATTGAAGTAGGCGGGCACGGTGATGACCGCGCGCTCGACCTTCTCGCCAAGGTAGTCCTCGGCGATCTTCTTGAGCTCCTGCAGCACCATCGCCGAGATCTCCGGCGGCGTGTAGTCCTTGCCGCGGACCTTGACCTTCACGAGGTCCTCGCCCGATCCGACGATCTCGTAGGGCACGAGCTTCTGCTCCGAGGCGACCTCGGCCGTGCGTCGGCCCATGAAGCGCTTGATGCTGAAGATGGTCGCCTTCGGGTTGGTCACCTGCTGGTGACGGGCGGGCTGGCCGACCAGGCGCTCGCCCTTCTCGGTAAACCCGATGACCGAGGGCGTGGTGCGGGCGCCCTGCGAATTGATGAGGACCTTGGGCTGGCCGCCCTCCATGACGGCGACGCATGAATTGGTGGTGCCGAGGTCGATGCCGATGATCTTGCCTGTGGACATGGTGTGTTTCCTTTCGACGCCCCTGGTATGCAACAACCGTGCCAGCCTGCGACCGCCCCGCGCGTGCCGCGAGGGGCACCGCGTGCGCCGCCGGCACCGCGACCTGCCAAATCGGCACGGTTGGTCGATCTACGCTTGGAGCGCATGTGTCCTACCAGTGACTCCGTGACTGCTGTGCGCGCACCCCATCCTCACCCGATGAGGGATCCTCGGCTCGAGTGCGCCATGCTCGCGGCGGCCCGCGGCGCGCAGGTCGTGCGCGTGGTGCTCTCCTGGCCGGATGGGCGTCACTGCGAGCACAAGCCGGACGGATCCCCCGTGTCGGCCGCGGACCTCGCGATCCAGATGGCCGTGACCTGGACGATCAGGGAGCGTTTCGGCTCGCACGAGCACATCGTGGGAGAGGAGGGCGCGTCGAGCGTGTCGATGCCAGGCGGCCGCGCGCTGCTGGACCGTGCGGTGCGTGCGCTGCGCGAGGCCTTCGGCTCGCGCGCGCCCCGAGACCCAGAGTCCATGGTGCTCGAGGAGTCGGCGCTGACCGCGGAGTCATGGCCGCGCCAGTGGTGGACGATCGATCCGATCGATGGCACCAAGGGATTCCGGTCAGGCCGCCACTTCGCGATCTGCGTCGCTCGCGTCGAGGACTCCGTGCCGACGGTCGGCGCGCTCTCGTGCCCCACGATGCCGCGCTCGGGCGATCCCATGTCGATCATGCCGGCCGGCGACAGCGGGACGCTCTACGGCGCGCTCGCAGGCGCCGGCGCGTGGAGCGTGCTGTCGCGCGACTTCGCCGGCGACACCGCCGATGCGGTCCGGCTCGTGAGGCCCTCCTCCCGCACGTCGGAGCGCGGGACCGGTCAGCCGTGGGTGGTGTGCGACTCGATCGAGGGCGGCGACCGCGCCGAGCGCATGCGCGGGGTCGTGTCGCGCGCGGGATTCCCATGGACGACGATCAGCCTCGATAGCCAGTGCAAGTATGCGCTCGTCGCCGATGGGCGAGCCGATGCGTTCATGCGCGTGCCGAGCGCGAAGGGCCGGTCGGAGAACGCATGGGACCACCTGTCCGGCCTGGTCATCTGCGAGGAGGCCGGCGCGTTCGCCGGCGATCTCGACGGTGCGCCCGTGCGGTGCGCCAACGGACCGGACCTGACGCGAAGCCGCGGCGTGCTCGCGTGCGACCGCGCGATCTCGGACGCGATCGTGCGCGCGGCGTCCTGACGGTCGGATGGGACAGGTCCCGGTCATGCCGCGGTGGCGCATCGCGATTGCGGTTGCGCTGCTTGCTCCCGCGGCTGCGTGGGGTGCAGGGCAAGTCGCCAGTGACAGGTGGTGGTGGTCGCAGTGGCTCTTCTGGATTCCCGCTGCTGCTCCATTCGCGTGCGCCGCTGTCGCGGCGGCTCTCATGTGGAGCGAGCGCCGACCGGGTGCGGCCGCAGCGCGGTCCGAGGCATCCAGCCGGCCCTCGGGCGCGTCCGTGCGATCCGTGGCGATGCGGGTTGCCGTGTGCGCGGCGATGGCCGCGACCGCACTCCCGACGCTCCGCTGGATCTCGTGGGGACGCACGGCAGGCGACGCGGACGCGCGTGCACCGGAGGCCCTGCGCATCGTGCACATCAATGCCCGTTGGCCCGGGGACGCGACGGCGCTCGGAGCCACGCTGATGGCGCAGCCCGCGGACGTTCACGCCATCTCCGAGGCTGGCGCGCTGCTGCGCGCACCGGCGGTGCGCGCGGCCGCGGACGCAGGCGCGCTGACGCTTCAGGTCGGGAGGTTCGCCATCGTGTCGCGCTGTCCTGTGATCGAGGCGCGCGCCGTGTACGACGAT
>JBIIIL010000075.1:0-10151 GCA_044234825.1 Phycisphaerales bacterium | reverse complement strand
CCGTCGATTCGGCCATCCGCTGCGCGAAGCGCACATCGTCCTCCGACTGGCTCCATGAGGGGAGCAGGATGATGTTGATCACGATCCCCTGCTGCGCGCAGCGCATCGCCTCGCGCATCGTCTCGCGCTCCGTGCGCGGGTCGGGCGGGTAGAGCATCAGCAGCTGGCTGCCCTCGAAGTGCGCGGTCGGCAGGCCGTCCGTGAGCAGCACGACCTGCCTGGTGCCCGCATCGGACGCGCCGAGCGACTGCCGCGCCATCGCGAGCGCGCGCTGGATGTTGGTGAAGTGCAGCGGCAGGTCCATCTCGGTGACGTTCGGGTCGGACATGTCGGCGTGCAGCCGCACCACCGGGTCGCCGATCGACACCGGCTTGGGCATCAGCTCGATGATCTCGCCGGGCCGGCGCATGCGTGCGAGGGTGTACATCTCGATCACGTGCAGGATGTCGCCCGGATACTCGCTGCGGATCAGCGCATCGAGCGCGAGCGCCATCCTCTTGCAGGCGACGTACTGGCCGCCGTAGCGCATCGAGCCTGACATGTCGAGGATCAGCGCGGTGGCGCACTTGGGCGACCGGCGCGTGCGGTGCACCTCGAGGTCCTCGGCGGCCGGGCGCAGCCGGCCCGTGCGCGCCACGGCATTGAGCATCGACTGAGCCACATCGATGTGCGCGGGCGAGTCGCCGAACGCGTACGGCCGCGTGGAGGGCAGCTCGATCGCGCCGTCGGGCGAGTGCACATGGTCATGGCGGCCGCGGCGGCCATCCGCAAGGTCGCTGAAGATGACGGCGAGCAGCCGCTTCTGGTAGGTACGCAGTGCACTCGGGCTCGCGCGGTATCCCTCGGGCGAACGCTCGAGGCCTGCCTCCTCGGCCATCTTCCGCAGCAGCTCGTTGACGCGCCGCTGCACGTCGCGCAGGTCATCCATGGACTCTGGCGTCGCGAACTCCGACAGCATGTCCATGTCGATGATGGCCGGCTTGGCGTTCTTGAGGGCCTCCTCGATCTGCCGCAGCAGCTCGTCGATCCGGGCGAGCTCCTCGCCGACCGCGATGGCCTTCGGCACGTCCATGGGCTCGCGCCCCGTGAAGGTGCACTTCGACGAGAGGCGGTCAATGGAGTATGCATCGCGCAGCCTCGCGATCGCGCGCATGAGCGCCCGTGCGAGCTCCGTACCGCCCGGAAGCCTGCGGTGCATGCGCTCGAGGTCGGACAGCTGCGCCTCGGAGAGCGCGCGGGCAAGGGCCTCTGCGCTCCGCGCCGGGATGTCCGCGCGGCCCGATACCGCAGACGCCTCATCGGCAAAGGCGGCGTGTGCGGCATCACGGGCTCCATCAACGGCGTAGGTCGACAGGATGCGCCGCTTGCGCTCCTCAAGCATCGCACGGATCGCCTCGAGGCTTGGTCCGAGGCCCCGGATCTGAGAGGGGTCGATGCGGACGGCGTCGGCAAGCTCACGCTCTGTGAACTTGCGCCTACCCCCGTACATCATCATGTGGTCCAGGAACGCGGATGCGGCATCGCCGCCCGCACCACCTGGCGCCGTCGGAGACGGAAACTCGGCGGGGTTGTAGCCGAGGTACGTGTGGATGACGCCGCCGAGGCGCCTCACTCGGACTCCTTGCCGATCTCGTAGGAGATGCGTCCGTGCCGCTCCGTGCGCGAGAGCCGGTCCGTCGCCCAGAGGCCTGCGAGCACGAACTCCACGCAGCTCGCGCGTACGGCCGGATCGGCGGACGCATTCACCTCGAAGGCCTTGTCCCACGCCTTGGGCACGCGAGCGAGCGCCCCCGCATAGGCGGCAGAGGGCAGCATGTCGCCCACTTCGATGCGCACGCCCTCGGCGAAGTCGGCCGCAATCTGCTCGAGGCCGTGCGCGTCCACGTACTCCTCGAAGACGGTGCCGATGGCCTGCGCCACGATCGCCTCGATGGCCTGCGATTCGCTGACCTGGTGCGCACCCATCAGGTCGAGCTCGAGCTTCCCGACGGCGCTCGCGCGCAGGTGCGCGAGGTCGCTGATGCGCGGCACGGCCGGCCGTTCGCCCAGCGCAATGGCGCGACGACGCGCGTTCGCCACCATGGTGCGCCAGTTGGCGATCGAGAAGCGCGCGGACACGCCGCTCGCCTGGTCGACGTACTTGGACGTGCGCGCGGTGCGCGAGACCTGCTCGACAATCTCGTCCATGAACGGCGGCACCACCACAGGATGCTCGCCGCCGAGGTCGATGCCTGCCTCCTGCCGCATGATCGAGATGCCCAGGTCGCGCTCGCGCGGGTAATGCGTGGCGATGGTGCTCCCGATGCGGTCCTTGAGCTGCGGGATCACCTTCCCCGAGCGGTTGTAGGTGCTCGGGTTCGCGGAGAAGAGCACCAGCACGTCGAGGTCGAAGCGCACCGGGTAGCCGCGGATCTGCACGTCACGCTCCTCGAGGATGTTGAAGAGGCCCACCTGCACGAGCTCGTCGAGGTCAGGCAGCTCGTTCATCGCGAAGATGCCCCGGTGCTGGCGCGGGATCAGCCCGAAGTGCAGCGCATCCTCCGCGGACATGCTGGTGCCAGCCATCAGCCGTGCAGGGTCGATCTCGCCGATCACGTCGGCGAACTTGGTGCCCGGCGCCAAGCGCTCCGCGTAGCGCTCGGATCGGTGCCACCATGCGATCGGAATCCGCTCCGGAGCCGTACCCACGACAAGCTCGCGCCCCGCGCGCGTGATCGGCCGCGCCGGATCCTCGTGCACCGGGGATCCGGGAATGTCCAGGTACGGGATCCACTCGTCGAGGAACCTCGGCAGGAGGCGCATCAGCCGGCTCTTGCCCTGGCCCTTCTCGCCCAGGAACAGCATGTCGTGTCCGGCGAGCATCGCATTGGCGATCTCCGGGATCACCGTGCTGTCGTAGCCGAGCATGCCCGGAAAGAGGTCATCGCCGCGTGCGAGCGCCGCGGTGAAGTTGCTCCGCAGCTCCTCCTTCACGGTGCGCGTGCGCCATCCGCTCGCCACGAGAGCCGCGAGCGTGGCGATGCCGGGCGGGCGTGACACGTCACCGGGCATGGAGGACGGGACGGAGGCATTGGCGGCTGCGGGCATGTCCCATTATTCGCTCGGGACCGATCGCGGGAGTCACTGATCTGGATTCCGTTAGCCTTGCCAGCTCATGGACGTCGAAATCCTCAGCCGCATCCAGTTCGCCCTGACGGTCTCGTTCCACTACCTGTTCCCTCCCCTGACCATCGGGCTGGGGATGGTGATGGTCATCATCGAGACGATGTGGATCCGGACCGGGGACAGGCAGTGGTTCGAGGCGGCCCGATTCTGGACGCGGATCTTCGCGGTCAACTTCGCGCTCGGGGTCGCGACGGGCATTGTGATGGAGTTCCAGTTCGGCACCAACTGGGCCGCCTACAGCCGCTACGTGGGCGACATCTTCGGGTCCGCGCTGGCCGCAGAGGGCATCTTTGCGTTCTTTCTCGAGTCGGGTTTCCTTGCGATCCTCGTCTTCGGCTGGGATCGCGTCGGGCGGAAGCTGCACTACTTCTCGACATGGATGGTCTGCCTCGGCAGCATGTTCAGCGCAGTCTGGATCATCATCGCCAACTCGTGGATGCACACTCCGGCGGGCTTCCATCTCGTGTCCGCGCCAGATGCCGGCGTCGCAGGCGTACGCGCTGAGGTGACGGACTTCTGGGCAATGGTCTTCAACCCGAGCTCGATGACGCGCCTCTCGCACGTGCTGTGCAGCGCGATCGTGACTGGCGGATTCCTGGTCATGAGCGTCTGCGCCTTCTACATGCTGCGCGGCCGGCACAGGGAGTTCACGCGCCGGTGCATGCCGGTCGGCGTGGCGGTCGCCCTCGCGGGGGTGATGCTCGTGGGCATCACCGGGGACCGCTCGGCGCGCGGCGTCGCGGTCCAGCAGCCCGCGAAGCTCGCGGCCTTCGAGGCCGTCTTCAAGACCGAGCCCTCGGGTCTCTACCTGTTCGGCTGGCCTGACCCCGAGAACCAGACCGTGTACGGCGTGAAGATCCCGGGGCTGCTCAGCTACATGCTGTACTTCGATGCATCGAAGCCGGTCACGGGTCTCGACGCGTTCGCGCCGGAGGACCGCCCCAACATGCGGATCCCCTTCCTTGCCTTCCACGTGATGGTGATCCTTGCCGGCATCATGACCATGCTTGCGGCGCTCGCCGCATGGTTCGCATGGCGCGGGACCCTGGACCGGCGGAGGCTGCTGCTCAAGGTGCTGGTGCCAAGCGTCGTGATGCCCACCATCGCGGGACAGGCGGGCTGGTACCTGGCCGAGACTGGCCGCCAGCCGTGGATCGTCTACCCAAGCGTGCAGGACGGCAAGCCAGTACCCGGCCTTCGCGTCTCCGACGCGCTCAGCGAGGCGGTCACCGCCGAGCAGGTCGTCGCCTCGATCGTCATGTTCGGGCTCATCTACCTGATGCTCTTCGCGCTGTGGCTCTTCGTGCTTGACCGCAAGATCAGGCACGGCCCGAGCGAGCCCAAGCCCGGCGAGGAGCCGCCGCCCATGCACGGTCCGCCCGGCGGCGTGGCCGCCGCGATCGCTGGCGGCAAGACACTGACGGGAGCGCACTGATGGACCCCATCGCCGACCCCACGCTCCTCGACAGGTCCACGCTGCAGTCGATCTGGTTCCTGCTGCTCACGGTGCTGCTGACCGGATACGCGATCCTCGACGGGTTCGACCTTGGCGTGGGCATCAATCACCTGCTCGTCGGGCGCAGTGACCTCGACCGCCGCGCCACCATCGGCTCCATCGGCCCGATCTGGGACGGCAACGAGGTATGGCTGGTCACCTTCGGCGGCGCGCTCTTCGCCGCCTTCCCGGTGGCCTACGCATCGTTCTTCAGCGGCTTCTACATCGCGTTCATGCTGCTGCTGCTCGGGCTCATCATGCGCGCGGTGTGCCTCGAGTTCCGCGTGAAGACCGAGAGCCCGGCGATGCACCGCATCTTCGACCTCGGCTTCTCGCTTGGGAGCTTCCTGATCGCGCTGCTGCTTGGCATCGCGGCAGGCAACTGCCTCTACGGGATCAGGGTTGACTCCACGCTGACCATCCGGGAGCCGCTGCTCAGCCAGCTCAATCCCTTCTCGCTGATGACCGGCCTCATGACGGTGGCGCTCTTCGCGCTGCACGGCGCGCTCTACCTGCGCCTGCGCGTCGAGGGCGCCCTGCTTGCGAGCGCGGAGCGCTGGGCATGGCGGTGGTGGTGGATCTTCGTCGCGCTCTTCGTGGCCGTCACCGCCTATGCGCTGCGCGACCTCCCGCAAGTGACCGCGAACATCCGCAACTGGCCCATCCTGTGGGCGATCCCCGCGCTCAATGTGCTGGCGATCCTCAACGTGCCCCGCACGATCCGTCACCGACAGCCGATGTTCGGGTTCATCTCGAGCTCGTGCATGATCATGGCCTTCGCGGCGCTCTTCTCGATGGCGCTCTACCCCGACCTCATCCGGTCGACGGTCGACCCCGCGTTCAATGTCACCATCTCGAACGCGTCGAGCTCGCCGCGCACGCTGACGACGATGCTGATCATCGCGCTGATCGGCATGCCGATCGTGATCGCCTACACCGTCGCCGTGTACTGGATCTTCCGCGGCAAGGTTCGGGTCGACCGCGGCGGATACTGAGGCCGGCCGGGCGACCGCGCACCGCGGCAGCCGCTTCCGCGCCGGGCGGTCCTCAGCAGGGTCCCCATCCGGCGAGCAGCGCCGTGAGGTCCAGGCCGTCGACGGTACCGCTGCCATCGAGGTCGGCCGACGCGCTGGCGCTGCCCCAGGCTGCCAGCAGCGCCGTCAGGTCGAGCCCGTCGCGCGTGCCGTCGCCATTGATGTCCGCGGCGCATGCGGAGGGGAAGCCCACCCGGAAGATCAGCACGCGCGGGTCGCCGCCAGCGGTGAAGTCGTAGCCGAACACCACAATCAGGTTCGTCTCGCTGATCGCGATCGGCCGCACGAAGTCGCCCGGGAAGTAGAAGCGGTTCGGGTCCACCAGGTCGGCGATGTTGTGGAGGTTGCGCTGCGGATCCCACACCACCGGCACCGTCTTGAACGGGGCGACGTCAGCCCACCCCAGAATCCACCCGGAGTTGTTGATGTCGTAGGCGGCGGCCTTGAGGCCGGTGCCGAAGTCAGGCAGCCTCTGCAGCCCTCCGGCATCCGTGTACACCCATGCGTCGCCGTTTGAGTTCGTCGTGCCCACGACGGCGCCAGAGTCGTTGATCGCCGCGGCCAGGGTCTGGGTCGAGCCGCTCAGCAGACCGAGGCTCGTGGCAGCGCCAGCGGCACTCCACCGCACTGCACGGACCGCGCCGCCTGCGGTCGTCGAGTAGCCCGCGCACTGGCCTTGGCCGTTGATGTCGCGGACGAACGAATCGATGCCGCCGAGCGAGTCGAGGAGGACGTAGCCGCCCGCCTGGGTCCACGTCCATGCGCGCTGGGGATCGGTGCCGGACTGCGCAAGCGTGGCCGTGCCGCACACGATGCCAGCATCGCTGATGCCCGACGGGGTGCTGTAGCTCCATGTCCCGGGAGGCGCGGGCAGCAGCGTGAAGGACATGTCTGGAGACCAGACTGCGCCCACCGTGCCACCTGGATGCGACACGCGCCCCACGCACGCACCGCTTGCGTTGATCGATGTGGCGATGCTCTGCGTCGTGCCGGGCGGCAGTGACAGCGGCAGCGGACCGACGCCCGGGTCGTACCGCATCGCCGTGGTGACCGAGTTGAACTGGAAATCGCCGGCGATCTGGCCAGCCGCATTCACGCGCTGGCACACGGCAGGCGGGAAGTTCGCGACAAACTCCACCTGCAGGTCTCCGGCCGCCGCGGCAGCGCCAAGGCAAGCCACCGCGCCGCACACAGGGACCACATGCGCATGCCGCCGGAATTGACGTCCGCGAAGGGCAGTTTCCATCGTTCCAAAGTATGCCCCAAGGACACGAGCGTGTAACCTCAATCCCGATGCGCAGCTCCTTTCTTCCCTTCTGTCGCCCGTCGATCACGGAGGATGACATTGCGGCGGTCGGGGACGTCCTGCGCAGCGGGTGGATAACCACCGGCCCCCAGGTGGCCGCCCTCGAGTCGGCGGTGGCCACGCGCACCGGTGCGCCCCACGCGATCGCAGCCACCAGCGGCACGGCGCTCATGCACCTCACCCTGATGGCCCTCGGTGTGGGTCCTGGCGACGAGGTGGTTGGACCATCGATGACGTGGGTCTCCACACCCAACATGGTGGAGCTGCTGGGTGCGCGCAACGTGTTCGTGGATGTGGACCGCCACACGCTGCTGGCGTCCGCGGATGCCATCGATGCCGCGATCACGCCGCGCACCAAGGCCGTGATTCCCGTGCACTATGCCGGAGCGCCGGTCGACCTGGACCCGATCCGGGCGGTGTGCGCACGGCGCGGGGTCACCATGATCGAGGATGCTGCGCATGCGATCGGCACGCGATACCGCGGGGCCGAGATCGGCGCGTCCGGCACGGCGATCTTCTCGCTGCACCCCATCAAGAACATCACCTCCGGAGAGGGTGGCGTCCTGACGACGCATGACGCCGAACTGGCCCGCACGGTCCGCCGGCTCCGCTTCCACGGCCTCGAGGTCGATGCGCACGACCGCGCGCAGCAGGGCCGCTCGCCGCAGGCACAGGTGCAGCAGCCTGGCTTCAAGCAGAACATGGCGGACATGAATGCCGTGCTCGCCGTGCGGCAGCTGCCCCGGCTCGATGCGATCATCGAGCGCCGCGATGCGATCCTGCACGAGATCCACGCAGGCCTCGCGGCGATGGATGGCATCCTGCCGCTGCGCGACCCGCTGTGGCCGCACCGGCACGCGCGCCACCTGCTCGTGGTGCGCATCGACGAGCGCGCCTGCGGGATGGACCGCGCGCGGTTCATGGAGGAGCTGAAGCGGCGCAACATCGGCACCGGCATCCACTTCCTCGCGTCGCACACGCACGCGTGGTACCGGCACAACCGGCCGGAGTGGACGGGGCGCCTGCCCGAGACCGAGTGGAACTCCGCGCGGATCTGCACGCTTCCCTGCTTCCCCGACATGACCGAGGATGACGTGCGCGACGTGATCGATGCGGTCAAGGACACGCTCGCTGGCGCTCGCGCCATGGTTTCGGGAGGCATCCGGTGAAGGCTGCCGTATCCGTCGTCATCCCCGTCTACAACGAGCGCGACAACCTTCCGGAGCTGCTCGAGCGGACGCTCGCCGCATGCCGCGGCCTCGATCGCCAGACGGAGATCATCCTGGTGGACGACGGCAGCCGCGACGGGTCGACGGAGTGGCTCGCCGATGCCGCGGCCAGGTTCCCGGGCGAGGTCAAGAGCCTCCTGCTCAACCGCAACTACGGGCAGCACAATGCGATCCTGTGCGGATTCGGCGCAGCCCAGGGCGACATCATGGTCACGCTCGATGCGGACCTCCAGAACCCGCCTGAGGAGATCGGCAAGCTCGTGGCGCAGATCGACGCGGGCTACGACGTCGTCGGCTCCGTGCGCCAGGACCGCCAGGACGCGCTGTTCCGCAAGGTGTTCAGCGGCCTGATCAACCTGATGGTGCGCAAGAGCACCGGCGTGCGGCTGCACGACTACGGCTGCATGCTGCGCGCCTACCGCCGGCGCGTCGTCGATGCGATGCTGAGCTGCCGCGAGCGGCATACCTTCATTCCCGTGCTCGCCAACCTGTTCGCCAAGCGCGTGACCGAGGTGCCCGTTGGGCACGCGGAGCGCGCGCGCGGCACGAGCAAGTACTCGGTGCTGAAGCTCGTCAACCTGCAGTTCGACCTGCTCACGTGCATGACCACCGTGCCGCTGCGCATGCTGAGCTGGGTCGGCGCCGCGATCTCCGCGCTTTCGGTCGGGTTCGGCGCGCTGCTGCTGGCGCTGCGGTTCGTCTACGGCGCGGCGTGGGCCGGAGACGGCGTGTTCACGCTCTTCGCGGTCGCGTTCTTCTTCATCGGCGCCCAGTTCGTGGCGCTCGGGCTGATGGGCGAGTACATCGGGCGGATCCATGCGGACGTGCGCGAGCGTCCCCGCTACATCATCGACCGCATCGTCGGCGAGACGCTCGGCGAGCGCGCCGAGGCGCGGAGGACCGCGCAGCCCTCGGACGACCGTCCCGTCGCCCGCACGTGAGGTCTCCGCACTCCGCACCGCCGCTGCGCCGTGCACGACACGCCACCAGCCGAACACCATGACCAGGAACACCCGATGCGAACCATAGTCCTTGCGTACCACGAGATTGGCGCTGCCGCGCTTGCCGCCACGATCCGCAGCGGCATGCATGTCGTGGCGGTCTTCACGCACCGCGACGATCCCTCGGAGGGCGGATGGTTCGCGTCGGTCGCGCGGCTGGCTGCGCAGCACGGCATCCCTGTCTTCGCTCCGGAGAAGATCGACCACCCGATCTGGATCGAGCGCATCCGCGAGCTCAAGCCTGACCTCCTGCTCTCCTACCACTACCGGCAGATGGTGGGGCCACGCATCAGAGAGCTCTTCCCCAAGGGCTGCATCAACCTGCACTCCGCGCTGCTCCCCCGCTACCGCGGCCGCTGCCCGATCAACTGGGTGCTCGTCAACGGCGAGACCGAGACGGGCGTGACCATCCACCACATGGTGGACAAGGCCGACGCCGGAGACATCATCGCGCAGGTGCGTGTGCCGATCGGCGCGGACGATGACGCGATGGCGCTGACGCGGCGGATCTGCGACGAGAGCGCCAGGCTCCTTGAGGCGACGCTGCCCCTCGTGAAGTCGGGCAGCGCACCGCGCGCGCCGCAGGACGAGTCGCGCGCCACCACCATGGGGCGCCGCACGCCTGCTGACGGCGAGATCGACTGGAGCGTGCCCGCGGAGCGCGTGCGCAACCTCGTGCGCGCGGTCGCGCACCCATGGCCTGGCGCGTTCACCTTCGCCGGCACCCGGAAGATGATGGTGTGGCGCGCGGCCAAGGCCGCACCTGCCGCAGGCGCGCGCGATGCGCAGCCTGGCGAGATCCTCTCCGCGTCGCCGCTGGTGGTTGCCTGCGGCGATGGCGCGATCGAGATCGTGGAGGCCCAAGGGCCCGACGGCATCTGGTCCACCGGCGCGCAGGTGGCGGCCGAGATGAACCTCGTG
>JBIIIL010000347.1:0-2555 GCA_044234825.1 Phycisphaerales bacterium | reverse complement strand
CAGGATCCGTCCCGGCCCTCGCCGAGGCGATCGACGCGGTGCGCCGCGGCGCGGAGCCGGTGTCGGGACTCGCCTTCACGATGGCGCCGTCCGCCACCGGCACGACGGATCTCGTCGCCGACGTGCAGCGGCTCGCGCACGGCGACGGACGGATCCTCGTCACGCTGGAGAACGTGACGCAGCGGCTGGCCATGCTGCGCCAGATCGGCGACGCCCAGCGGCTCGCCGAAACCGCCCTCGCCGCCAAGACGCGTTTCCTGGCCGCGGCGAGCCACGACCTGCGCCAGCCACTCCAGAGCGCGATCCTGTTCCACGACATCCTCCGCGGCGAAACCGAGGATCCGGACTCGGCCGAAACGCTCGAGCATCTCGGCCGCGCGCTCGGCGCGATGCGCGACCTGCTGGAAATGCTCCTCGACATCTCCCGGCTCGACGCCGGCATCGTCGAGCCGCATCCCGCCGCCGTCGGGATCGGACCGATCATCGCCAAGCTCGTCGGCGAACTGCGCCCCCAGGCGGCCGCGAGCGGGCTGCGGCTCGGCTTCGTGCCGTCGCGCCTGACCGTGCGCACGGATCCGCTCCTGCTGGAGCGCATCCTGCGCAACCTTGTCGTCAACGCGATCCGCTACACCGACCGCGGCCGGGTCCTGGTCGGCTGCCGCCGCCGCAGCGACGGCATCGCCGTCCAGATCTGGGACACCGGCCGCGGCATCTCTGCCGCCCATCTCGGCGACATCTTCGAGGAGTTCCGCCAGCTGGAGAACCCCGCGCGCGATCGAGGCAAGGGCATGGGTCTCGGTCTCGCCATCGTGCGCCGGCTCTGCGCCCTGCTCGACCACCGCGTCGACGTGCGCTCGCGGGTCGGCCACGGCAGCATGTTCGAGGTCATCTTGCCGCGCGAGCGCGGCACGGCGGCCGGACGCAGCGACGGGACACCCGCGCCGAACCGGACGCGCGGGCGCGACCTCGTCCTCCTGGTCGAGGACGACCCGATGGTGCTGGCCGGGCTCGAGGCCGGACTGGCCGCGAGCGGGTTCCGGACGCGCGCCGCCGCGAGCGTGGCGGGGCTCGACGCGGTACTGCCCGGCATCGACCGGGCGGAGCTGCGCTGCGCCGTCACGGACTACCGGCTTCCCGACGGCAGGACAGGGATCGACGCGCTGGCGCGCATCCGCGACGTCCTCGGCCGCGAGGTTCCCGGGATCATCCTTACCGGCGACACGTCGCCGGCCCGCCTGCGCGAGGCGCAGGCCAGCGGCTGCCGCCTGCTCAACAAGCCGGCGGACCTCGCCGAACTCAGAGCCGCGATCGAGGCAACGCCGCCCTGAGCGCCGGCACGGGGTTCAACTCGGCCGCCTTGTGCCCTACATACCGGTGGTGCGGGGCCGCCGCGGCGCCGGCGCGGTCCATGAACGGATTTCGATGAGCCCATCCCCTGCAACCGCGGCTTCCCGCCCCGCGCCGCCTCGTCCGGCCGTCCAGGCGATGCTCGCCATCGTGGCGGCCGTCACGCTGTGGCGCGTGCTGGCGCTGCTCTGGGCCGGCCACGACCTGCAGCCAGACGAGGCCCAGTACTGGCTCTGGGCGCAGGAACCGGCTTTCGGCTATTTCTCGAAGCCGCCGGTCGTCGCCTGGCTGATCGCCGCGACGACAGCCGTGTGCGGCGACGGCGAGGCCTGCGTGCGGCTGTCCAGCCCGCTGCTGCACGGCGTGGCCGCGCTGGCGGTCTGGCGGCTCGGCGAGGAGATCGGCGGACCGCGCCTGGGGCTGTGGGCGGGCGGGCTGTATCTGACGCTGCCCGGGATCGGCTTCTCGTCGCTGCTGATCTCGACCGACGTGCCGCTGCTGGCCAGCTGGAGCGTGGCGCTGCTGGCGCTTTGGCGGCTGTCGCGCGGAGCAGGGATCGGCTGGGCGGTCGCGGGCGGGCTGGCTGCGGGCGCCGGGCTGCTGTCGAAATACGCCATGGCCTATCTGCTGCTCTGCGCCCTGGCGTGGGTCGCCATCGCGCCGGCCGCCGCGCGCCGGATCGGGCACGTCAACGCGGCGATCTTCGCGGCGCTCGCGCTCGCGTCGCTGGCGCCGAACCTGCTCTGGAACGCCTTCAACGACTTCCCGACCCTGCGCCACACCGCCGCCAACGCCAATCTCGGCGGACCGCTGCTCCATCCCGGCCGGCTTGGCGCCTTCGTCGGCGGGCAGGCTCTGCTGCTGGGTCCCGTGCTGTTCGCCGTCCTGGTCCTGTGCGTCGTCCGGCTGCGGCGACCGTTCGACGACGCGCAGGCATTCCTGCTCGCCTTCGGCCTGCCGGTGCTGGCGATCATGATGATCCAGGCGCTGCTCTCGCGCGCGCACGCCAACTGGGCCGCGGTCTGCTTTCCGGCGCTCGTGATCCTGCTGGCGCGGTGGCTGCTGGAACGCGGACGGATCCGCATCCTGACCGCGGCCCTGGCGGTGCAACTGGCCGTCGCGGCGGTGCTGCCGGCGCTGCCGGTCCTGGCGGGCGACCTGCGTGTCGGGCGCGGCGGCACGCTCGCCGAACGGTTGCAGGGCTGGTC
>JBIIIL010000320.1:0-2558 GCA_044234825.1 Phycisphaerales bacterium | reverse complement strand
AACAGCCATGTCACTCGTCAACGAACTCGGCGCTGCCCGAAGTGGATTCCGGCTTCGACGAGTTCGTTGACGAGTGACATGGCTGTTCCTTTCGGCCCCGCAGCAGCGGGGAGCGACACCGACGGGCGCGACCGATGGGGACGGACCTTCCGGTCCGTGCCGACGCGCTCGTCCTTGAGGGCGCTTGGGGCTGGGTGTGCCCCTCGCGGGGACGACCCGATCGTGCAGTGGCCGCGGCACATGCTGCGACCTGTCCTCCCGCCACGGCCCATCGCGCCGCGCGGGTCTCTGGTGGTCGGTGCCGCGCAGCGCAGCCTCGACTCACCCGAGCCGCGCAATGTACCCGTGCCGTCACTTGGCTTGCAAGTCCCTCATCGGCAGGGGCTTGCGCCATGTCGCGGGCTGCCCGTTGGGCTACGGGGGATGGCGCTCCGGAATGCGCCCCGCTGTCAATAGGATCGCCGCCATGATCGAGAGCGTGTTCAAGGCCTACGACATCCGCGCGACCTACCCGGATCCCCTGAACGAGGACGTGGCGTGGAGGGTCGGCTACGCGACGGCTCGCTACCTGCTTGAGCGTGCCAAGGCGGACGGCCACGACCGCCCGATGATGCGCCACATCGTGGTCGGTCGCGACATGCGCACGCACTCGCCGTCGCTGGCCTCGTCGCTGAAGCAGGGCATGCGCGACTACGGCGCCCACGTCGTGGATGTCGGCATGGTGGACACGCCGATGACGTACTTCGCGGTCAACCACATCGGCTGCGCCGGTGCGGTGCAGGTGACCGCCAGCCACAATCCCTCGCGATACAACGGATTCAAGATCAGCCGGGTTCATGCGAAGCCCGTCGGCATGGGCTCGGGCCTCGAGCGCATCAAGGAGTGGGCTGCCGCGGCGAGTCGGCCGGCGGCATCGCCTGCCGGCGGCCGCGAGGAGTCTCGCGACCTGTGGCGCGAGTACCGCGATCACCTGCTGCGCCTCATGGCGCCCGCGCTGCTTGAGGGGTCGCGCACGCTGCGCATCGCCGTCGATGCGAGCAACGGCATGGCGGGCACGGCGGTGCCGAAGCTCTTCGACGACGTGCCAGGGCTTCGCATCGAGCGGATCAACTTCGACAACTCGACCGGCGAGTTCGTGCACGAGCCCAACCCGCTCGTCGAGTCGAATCTCGCGCAGGTGCGCGACGCGGTGCGCCGTTCCAAGGCCGACTTCGGCGTCTGCTTCGATGGCGATGCGGACCGGTGCGTCATTGTGGACGAGCGAGGCGAACCTGTGGGCTGCGACCTGATCCTTGCAATGCTGGTGGGCGACGCGCTCAAGGCCAATCCCGGCGCGGCGGTGGTCTACGACCTGCGTTCGTCGCGGTCCGTGGCCGAGGCGATCGAGGAGGCCGGCGGGGTGCCGGTGGAAAGCCGCGTCGGGCACGTCTTCATGAAGGCGAAGGTGGCGGAGACCGGCGCGCCGATCGGCGGAGAGCTGTCGGGTCACTTCTACTTCGCGGACATGTTCAACGCCGACAGCGGCGTGCGCGCGTTCGTGTCGGTGGCAAGCGCGCTGGCGTCGCGGTCGCCGGGCACGACGCTGTCGTCGATGGTGGCGCCATTCAGGCGGTACTCGCAGTCCGGCGAGATCAACTTCGAGTGCGCCGACAAGGCGGGCGCGATTGCGGCACTCAAGGCGGCGTACCCGTCGGCGCGGGTGGCCGAGCTCGACGGCGTCTCGCTCGATGCGGGCGAGTGGTGGTGCAATGTGCGCATGTCGAACACGGAGCCGCTGCTGCGCCTCAACCTCGAGGCGCGCGATGCGGCGACTGTCGAGCGCCAGGTCAAGGCGCTCGAGCCGATCCTCGGGCACCGCGTCGCGCACTAGTTCGTGGCGGCCGCCGCCGGAAGGGGGTGTGTCAGCTCACTCCGCGGAGTTTCCTCCGCTGCCTGCGTCACCGGCGCCCTGGCTCGGGCGGACGCCCTGCATCCAGAGCTCCATGTCGGTGGTGTCGACCCATCCGTCGCCGTTGAGGTCGGCGGTGGCCAGCTCGCTGCAGCCAAGCTTCCTCAGGCGATCGACGCTGACGCGGTCCATGGGACCGTCAGAGGCGAGGCCGCCGTCGAGGCTTGCGGAGCACCCTGCGGAGCCGACCTGGAAGAAGTTGAAGGAGATGAAGCTGAAGTCGGTGTTGTTCACCGCGAGGTCACCGTTGAAGTTGCTGCGGCCATTGCGCGCCGCGGCGCCGAAGTCAGCCACGTAGCGGCCGAAGTCGAGGATGTCGACGGTGTTGTCGTTGTTGCTGTCACCCTGCTTCAGGGCGTTGAGGACCGTGAAGCTGGCGACGTACGTCGTGCCCGACACGCTGACCGAGGCATCGCGACGCAGCGTGTGCGTGTCGTCCTTCACGCTCACGCAGTCGTAGCCCGTCGTCACCGGCACCTGGACGGAGACCGTCGTGGCGACGTGGCTGAGGCTGGCCGTCGCGGTGCCCGTGAAGGCGCCCGTGGCGATCGAGAGCGTGCGGCTGTTGGCCGTGATGCCCGCACCCTCGAGGGCCACCGACAGGTCCATG
>JBIIIL010000328.1:0-2571 GCA_044234825.1 Phycisphaerales bacterium | reverse complement strand
GGCATCCAGCAACGTGCGCGCATCGGCGTCGCGGCCGCGGGCAAGGTAGAAGGCGGCCAGGGCGTCGACCACCCGCGGCGTCCCCTGTCCGGACGGACCAAGGACGCGCCGCAGCGCCGCCTCCGCCTCGTCGAAGCGACCGAGCTGCTCGAGCATCAGGCCGCGATGGAAATCGACGACCGGCGCGAGTTCGGCCATCTCGCCCAGCGGCCGCAGCTGGTCGGGTGCGTCTGGATTGCCGCGCGCCGTCTCGATCCAGCCCCGCAGCAGGGGAATGGCCAGCCGGTTCACGCCCTGCAGCGGGATCTCCGCCAGCAGACGCCGCGCGTCGTCCCAGGCCAGGCGCGACGCCGCGTCGACCGCCAGCGTCAGGCTGGCCGCAGGATTGGCGGGAGAGCGCTCGGCGACGCGTGCGGCGGCGGCGACGGCGCCGGCGAAATCCCCCGCGGAGATGCGCGCGGTATGCAACCGCTGCAGGATCTCGAAATTGCCGGGATCGGCCGTCAGCGCCGCTTCGAACAGCCGCGCGGCGGTCGCGGGATCGCGCAGACGTTCGGCATGACGGCCCGCGAGATAGTTCCCGGTCGCGCTGCGTGTCGTCTCGACCGGCTGCCCGCGCGCCTCCCCGACGGGAGCGCCGGCGATCGCCAGCATCGCCACGAGGATGGCGGCGAGGCGGGACGACGGGAGGGCTTGCACGGGAATACGGCGCATCATGCCCCCAGGATAGCGCGGCGAGGCCCGCCGGACAGCCTCACATATTGGGATAGTTCGGCCCGCCGCCGCCCTCGGGCACCGTCCAGACGATGTTCTGGGTCGGGTCCTTGATGTCGCATGTCTTGCAGTGGACGCAGTTCTGCGCGTTGATCTGCAGCCGCGGCGACGAGCCGTCGGGGGCGCGCACGATCTCGTAGACGCCGGCCGGGCAGTAGCGCTGCTCGGGCGCATCGTAGATCGCCAGATTGTGGTCGACCGGCACGGCCGGATCGCGCAGTCGCAGATGCGCCGGCTGGTTCTCCTCGTGGTTGGTGCTCGACAGAAACACGGAGGAGAGCCGGTCGAAGGAGATCCGGCCGTCGGGCTTGGGATACTCGATCGGCCGCGAGGCGGCGAGCGGACGCAAGGTCTCATGGTCGGCGTGGTGGCGCAGCGTCCAGGGCGCCTTGCCGCGCAGCACGTAGGTGTCCAGGGCGGCATGGACCAGCCCGACATAGAGGCCCTTCTGGAAGGCGGGGCGGATGTTGCGCACGGCGCGCAGCTCGTCCCAGACCCAGGAGCGCTGCAGGGCGGCCGGATAGGCGTCCAGCGTCCCGACCGGACCGTCGCCGGCGGCAAGGGCCGCGAAGGCGGCCTCGGCGCAGAGCATCCCCGACTTCATCGCCGTGTGGCTGCCCTTGATCTTCGGCACGTTCACGAAACCGGCCGAGCAGCCGACGATCGCGCCGCCAGGGAAGACCAGCTTCGGGATCGCCTGGAGGCCGCCCTCGTTGATCGCGCGGGCGCCATAGGCGATCCGTCGCCCGCCCTCGAAGACGCTGCGGATCGCCGGATGGGTCTTGAAGCGCTGGAACTCCTCGAAGGGCGACAGATACGGATTGCGATAGTCGAGACCGGTGACGAAGCCGACAGCGACCTGGTTGTTCTCGAGATGGTAGAGGAACGACCCGCCATAGGTCTCCCAGTCGAGCGGCCAGCCGATGGTGTGAACGATGCGGCCGGCATGGTGCCGGGAGGGATCGATCTCCCAGAGCTCCTTGATTCCGAGGCCGAAGGTCTGGGGATCGGCGCCGTCGCGCAGCCCGAACCGCTCGAACAGCGTCTTGGTCAGCGACCCGCGTACGCCTTCGGCGAAGATGGTGGCGCGCCCGCAGAGTTCGACCCCCGGCTGGTGGGCGGCGGTCGGCTGACCGTCCTTGCCGATCCCCATGTCGCCGGTGGCGACCCCGCGGACACGGCCATCGCCGTCGTAGAGCACCTCGGCAGCCGCGAAGCCGGCGAAGATCTCGACCCCGAGCGCCTCCGCCTGCTGCCCCAGCCAGCGGCAGAGATTGCCGAGGCTGATGATGTAGTTGCCGTGGTTGTTCATCTGCGGCGGGGTGGGCAGCCGGATGGCCCGCTTCGCCGTCAGGTAGAGGACACGGTCCTCGCGCGCCGGCGTGACGAGCGGCGCCCCCTGGGCGCGGCAATCCGGAAGCAGTTCGTCGAGCGCCCGGGTTTCGAACACGGCGCCCGACAGGATATGGGCGCCGACCTCCGACCCTTTCTCCAGGACGCAGACAGACAGCTCGCGGCCAGCCTCCAGCGCCAGCTGCCGCAGACGGATCGCGGTGGCGAGGCCGGCGGGACCGGCGCCCACGATCACGACATCATAGTCCATTCGCTCGCGGGACATGGCCGGGACTCGTCGTCAGGGTTCGGGACCCGTCATATAAGGCAAGCGCACCGCCGCGTGCTACGTTCGCGCCATGTCGAAGGACCTCGCCACCCTGGCCTGGCTGGTGGAGATGGGCGCCGACGAGGCGATCGGCGACCGGCCGGTCGACCGGCTCGCGCCGCCGCCGCCCGCCACGC
>JBIIIL010000319.1:0-2574 GCA_044234825.1 Phycisphaerales bacterium | reverse complement strand
GGTGCGGGAGATGGTCGATCGTGGGGGCATCTGGTATCTCGCAAGCACGCACGGGCCGCACGCCACCTGACGGCGCACGGCCCGCGAGGTGCGTCACGTTGCGGGCGTCAGGAGCAGTTGCCCCACGCCGCAAGCACAGAAGACAGGTCCACTCCATTCACGGTGCCGTCGCCATTGATGTCGGCCGAACCCGCTGTGCCCCACTGGGCAAGCACGTTCGCCAGATCCACGCCATCGACGTCGCCGTCGTCATCGAGATCCGCGGGACACGCAGGCGCCGGATTGCCGATCTGGATGCGCGAGACCGAGTTCACCGAGTTGACGGAGTCTCCCGCGCGGATCACGAGCTGACCGCTCGCGTTGAATCCAGTGCCGCCGCCATTTCCGTTCTGGCCGGTGCTGCCGATCAGGGTGAGCTGGTTTGCCGGCGTGCCGGTGAAATTGGTGTCGCCCGCCTTCGCGATGAGCCGGAGCCCGGAGTCGAGGTCCCACGCGAAGAGCGCCGCCACCGAGTCCACACCGACCGTCACGTTGTTGGCGAACACCACGGCGCCCGAATCGCTCGCGCAGATGCTGGTGCTTCCGTTGAGGCTGCCGAAGGTGCCGCCCGGGATGCCCGGGGTGGAGTCGCCCTGCCGGCAGATGGTGATCCGCACGCCATTGGCCAGGCGCACGCCGACGTACGCGGGATTGTTCGGATTCGTGTTCGTGCCGTCTTCCGACTGCAGCAATCCCTGGTACGCGAGCATGCCGCTCGGCGTGGACGTGATCGATGAGTTGTTCACCTGCCGGAACACATTGCCGTCAGTCACTCCAGGGACCGATTCACCCTTGCGCAGCAGCACCTCGACTGAGCCGTTCGTCTCCCGGAAGACCGCCCAGTCATTCACGCTCGTCGTGACGCCGTTGCCGGAAAGGTCGGAGAAGAACACGAGCGAGTTCCCGACGATTGGCTGCGCGATCTGGGATGGAGTAGTCGTGGGCTTGTAGATCGTGTCCGTGAGGCCGGGGACCGCATCGCCCTCACGCGCGTACATGCGGAGCGAGCCAGACTCAGCGCCGATGCTCGTGAACAGGGCCTTGTCATTGGAAGTGGTGACGCTGCCCCCGACGAGCGTGCCGGGGATGCTGACCTTGCCGTCGTTGAAGTTCAGACCGAAGGTTTCGGGAGTCATCGTGGACCCGCTGAAGCCCGGCGCAGCAGCGCCCTTGCGGAACACGACCGTGTTGCCTGAGGGCGAGAGCTTCACGATGGCCGTGTTGTTGGTGGTGCCGGAGACGTCACCGCCGGCGAGAGTCACGGCAAGCAACGACTCCCCCGCATCGCTCACGCGGGTGCCCGAAGAGCCCGCCATCGCTGTCGTGATGGTCGAGCCGCCTCCGCCCGGGAAGGCATCGCCTTCCCTGATGAGGAGCGACGCCACGCCCGATGCGGACACGAAGAATGTCGCCGAGTCCGTGGACGCGGTGACGCCGGGGCCGTTGATGCTCCCTGAGATGAGGACTCCACCGTTGGCGCTGATGTTGTTGCTCGAACCGATGCCGTTGACGCCGGACGTGGTGTTCCAGACGTAGCCGGGAAGGAGTCCGCCGGGGAGCGCCGAGCCGTCACGACCGATCGTCGCCCAGTCAGCGGGCGTGCCACGGATCACGAGGCGCGAGTTGGCGGTCGTGATCCCATCGCCGCCAATCTGGCCGCGGAAGCTCACGCGGCCCTGGGAGTCGATCGTCGGATTGTTGAACTGATTGGGGACCCACACCGCGCCGGACACTCCAGGCACCGAGGTCGCTGATCCGCCGCCGGCGACCGCGAGGTTCTCCCACGCGCCATCTGCAAGGCCCGCGCTCGGGAAAGCCAAAACGACTGAGATCGATAGGGTCGAAGCAACGCGAGTTCGCATGGTGCACCTTTCTTTAAGGAAACCTGTCGACGCGAAACGTACCCCCCATTTGCCCGAGCGCAAACAATCGATTCGAAAAACCGCGACAAGTCGCGACCGCCGACGCCTAGCCGGTCCAGGCGGCCAGCACGATCGACAGGTCGAAGCCGTCCACCGTGCCGTTGGCGTCAAGGTCGCCGGCGCCGGCACCCCCCCAGTTCGCCAACAGGACGGTCAGATCCAGGCCGTTCACGGCGCCGTCTCCATTGAGATCGGCTGGGCTCAAGGGCGGCGCGAACGAGATGGCAAAACCAGCTCCCCCGTTCACCAGCCCCACCACCGTCCGACCATCGCTCGAGATCGCAGCGGGCAAGGCAAGCACTGTGCCGCTTGGGATGGCGATGCCAGCCGCGACGGCCACGTCCGTCAGATCGCGCATGCCGTCCTGCGGTGTCCAGATGAAGCCGCGTCCGAAGGTCGCCGGACCCGGGAACGGCCGGTAGAAGCCGACGATCGTCGATCCATCCGAGGAAACTGACGTGGAGGCACCCCGCCAGCCCGCGACCGGAGCGGGGCCGATGCTCTGCACGCCGCCGGCCTGCGTCCAGCGCCATGCCTGGAAGGAGTTGCCGGAGACGCCCGCACCGATGACCACACTGCCATCCGCGGACACCGCGCTTGCCTCTCCCATCGG
>JBIIIL010000316.1:0-2583 GCA_044234825.1 Phycisphaerales bacterium | reverse complement strand
AGATGGTGGCGACGGGCTTCATGCCCGAGGGGTCGGTCGGGCGCCGGCTCATCGAGGGCGCCCGGAGTGTGCGGATACTCGGCAGATCCGTCGAGGTGCGTGCGAAGGTCAGGACGCTCGGCGGATTCAGCGCGCACGCCGGCCGGGACGACCTGCTCTGGTGGCACGGACATCTCGAGGGCTCGCCGCGCACCGCGCTGACGCACGGCGAGCAGCGCCAGCGCGAGTCGCTCGCCGCGGCCCTGCGCGATCGCGGGGTGCGGACGGTGGACGTGCCGATGCGCGGTGCCTCGATCGAGCTGTAGCCCGCGCTCCCCGGGCGCGGGTCAACGAGTTGCGCAGATCCGCACAGTCGATTCAGGAGTACCGCGCACGCGCAGCATGCACCGCAGGGAGGATCCCAAGGAAGAGCTCCACGAGCTCGGGGTCGAACTGCATGCCGGAGGACTCGGCCACCGCGCGCGCCGCATCGTCCTCGGACCACGCGGGCTTGTACGAGCGCGCCGAGCACAGCGCGTCGAACACGTCGGCGATCGACACGATGCGCGCGAAGAGCGGGATCTCGGATCCGCGCAGCCCCCGCTCGCCGAGCGGGGCCGTGCGCAGCTCCGCCATGGGCTTGCCCGCCACCGAGGACTCGTCGACATTGCCCGGGTACCCCCCGCCGTCCCACCGCTCGTGATGGTGCAGCGCCACCTCGAGCGCCGCGCGGTCGAGCACCGTCTCGCGGGCCATGAACAGCTGCGCACCGACCACGGTGTGCCGCTTCATCGTGGCGAACTCCGCCTCGTCGAGCCGTCCCGGCTTCTTGAGGATGGCGTCAGGGATGCCGACCTTGCCGACATCGTGGAGCATCGCGGCGATCCGCAGCGTGTCGCGGTCCGCCTCCGTGCGCTCGTGCGGGACGCCATGCCTGCGCGCCCACGCGTCGTAGATGAGCACGGATGTCACGGCCACGCGGTTGACGTGCGCGCCTGTCTCGTTCGGGTCGCGCATCTCCGCCATGCGGATCATGCGCAGGACGATCGCGCGCGTGAGCTGCGCACGCTCGAGCGCCACGGTCGCGGCAGAGGCGAATGGCTCGATCACCTCGAGATCCTCCCGCGAGAAGCTGCGCGGCGGCTCGCCCACGGGGTTGATCAGCTGCAGCACCCCGATCGTCTGGCCTGCGACGCTGCGCAGCGGCACCGTGAGCACCGACCGTGTCCTGAACCCGCTGGCGTCGTCGAAAGCGCGGTTGAACCGGTACGGCGCGGACGCGGGAATGGCGTACGCGTCATCGACGACCAGACGCTGGTTGGTGCGCGCGACGTACCCCGCCATGCTCGAGTCGTCGACCGGGATGCGGCGCAGGCGGTAGGTCGATGCGGTGCCGTCGGCGCCCTCGGCCTCGGGGACGCGCTCGTTCTGCACGTAGGCGAGGGTGAGCTGGCCGTCCTCGCTGGTGAAGACGCTGCCGGCCTCGCACCGCATGAGGCCCCTCGCCTCCTTGAGGATCCGCTCGATCAGGATGTCCGCGTCCTGGATGCGGTTCAGCGCGGTGTCGATCGACGCGATCGCGGCAAGCCGCTCGGCCTTGCGCAGCACATCAGAGCGCAGCGCGCGGTTCTGCGCCTCGATGCGCGCGCGCTCGGAGAGCTGGCGGGCCATCAGGTTGAGGTCAGCGGCCACGGGCGCCAGCTCGTCGGTGCCCTCGATGGCCAGCGGCTTCGGGAAGTCGCCCTCCCCGACCGTGCGCACGAAGGTCCGCAGCGCCCCGATCGGCGCGAGGAACGCGTCGACAGCACGGCCGATGACCAGCGTGCTCACCAGCCCGAGCACGCCGGCGATGCCGACGGCGATCCACAGGATGAGCCTCAGGTGAGCGAGGATCAGCTCGTACGGGACGTCGACTGCCGCGAGCCCGATCGTCTGGCCCGTCGTGCCGTCGACGATGGGCGCGTATCCCGAGAGCCAGCTTCCCCAACGGTCGCTGAGCCGGCGCGCAGTCGGCCGCGCCGCCGTGAACATGTCTGAGATGCCGTCGCCATCAGGGTCGTAGGTCTCGCCGGGCGGGCTCCAGTCGTCGGTGCCGGGCACCGCCGCATCGGCCACGAACTCCCACGTGTCGCGCCGATCTGGCGAGACCGAGAGCAGGTACACGTGCGCGATCGGGTACTCGACGATCGCGTTTGCGGCCTGAACCCGCCGCATGGACTCCACGAGTCGCGCGTAGGCGGCGGACTGCGCATCCCCCGATGTGGCCACATCGACGAAGTCGGACGGCTCCACGCTGGCGGCTACCGTCTGGGACAGCGCGATCACGCGTCCCTCGAGCGCCTTCATGAGCGCGCCGCTGGCGATGCGGTATCCCGCGCCGCACATCGCCGCGGTGGATGCCACTGCGACGGCGATCGTGACGATCTTGAGCTTGGTGCTGATCCGCATCTGGGATGTGGGGCGTGCGCCCGAGGAACGTCACGTCCCAAGGGAAGAGCCGCCGACCGGACTTGAACCGGCAACCTCAAGATTACAAATCATGTGCTCTACCAGTTGAGCTACGGCGGCGAGGTTGATCGGGCATCCTAGCGCGGGTGCCTAGCG
>JBIIIL010000074.1:0-10302 GCA_044234825.1 Phycisphaerales bacterium | reverse complement strand
TGGATGACACCCGATGTTCCCGCGCGCACGCGCATCGCCGAGATCGCGGCAGCGTGCGCGCTCGGCGCGGCCGGCGATCCGCGCGTCGATGCGGCCACGATGCGCCACACGCTCGACACCGCATGGCGCGAGATTCCTCGCCGCGAGCTTGTGTCTGAGCTGGGCTGGATGCTGTGGGCCGAGCGATCGCTCGCCGCAGCGAAGGCTCCCGCATCACCAGACGCTCCCGCGCATCAGGAGCTTGCGCGATCCACGCGCGCCGCGCTCTCGCGCGCGCAGATCGCCCCCGAGGTCAGTGACGGCAGCGCGATCGACTCCCCGTTTCCTGAGGATCTCATCGGCGGATTCCGCCTCGCCGGCCCCAGCACACGAGGCGCCACGGCCCAGTCCGCGCGGCCTGCCCTCGGTCTTGCGCTGATGCTCGACAGCCCCACGATGACCCCAGAGGGCGAGCGCTACCGCGCGCGGGAGATGCAGCGCTTGGCAATCCGCTTCCTGCGTCAGCTGCAGGTCGACGACGTGACCGCAGCCAGCATCCCGGGCGGGCGCAGGTGCCTTGGCGCGCTCCGGACGGCACCTTGGGAGATGCGGCTTTCGGTCGCCGCCAATGCCACGGCACTTCTTGCCCTTACGGAGTCCCACGATGGGATGATTTCACTCGGTCGGGTGATAGACTTGGGTTCGACGTCGGGGGGAGAAGAGCGAGCGAAGGATCCATGAGTATCCACACCCCCATTCTCCGGTACGCGGCTGCGGCCGCTGCAGCCACCTCAATGGCAGCCTTGGCGGGTGCCCAGGGGCTCTCCGGCGCGATCGATGCCGTGATGCAGCAGCGCGCCGCCGATGCGGCAGCCGAGGAGATGCAGACCGCCAAGCCCAAGATCCTCGGCGCGCTGCTCAGCACCACAATGAGCGTGGACTTCGCCGAGACGACGGCGAAGGACGCCTTCGACTACTTCAAGAAGAATCTGGGCGTTCAGATGATCGTGCGGTTCCGCAGCGATCGGTTCCCCGAGGGGATCGATCCTGAAGCGACGATCACCCTGAAGCTCGACAGCACCCCGGCACTCACCGTCCTTGAGCAGATGATGGGCCAGGTCTGCACGAACATCCCCTGCACGTGGCAGCTCAAGTCCTCGTTCCTCGAGATCGGCACCAAGCCTGACCTCTCGCGGCCCGGCGACCTCGAGCTGAAGCTGTATCCCGTGCGCGACATCCTGTACGAAGCGCCCGTCTTCGACAACGCACCGGACTTCAACATCGACACCGCGCTCGCCCAGGGCATGCCCGGCATGGGCGGCGGCATGGGTGGTGGTGGCGGCATGGGTGGAGGCGGAGGCGGATTCGGCGGCGCTGGTGGTGGCGGAGGCGGCATGGGTGGTGGCGGCGGCGGCGGCATGGGCGGCGGCGCTCCCTTCGGCGCGCCCGCTGGCGATGCCGAGCGGACATCGCACGAGGAGCTGGCCGGCAAGCTCATTCGCCTGATCCAGCTGACGGTCGAGCCGGACATCTGGATCAGTGGCACAGCGACGATCGAGTACTTCCAGGGCAGCCTGATGGTGAAGGCGCCCGACTTCGTGCACCGTCAGCTCGGCGGCTACCCATTCGCGCCAACCCCCGCATCGGGCGCCGCGCCGGCAGGCCGCTACGTGACCATGACGGTGCCCATCACGCAGTCGCAAGTGCAAGGCTTCGGCGGCGCCAGCGTGAGTGGCGCGGCAGGCGCCAGTGGCGGCGCGGGCGGATCCGGCACTGGCGGATCTGGTGCCGGCGGAGGTCGTGGCGCCGGCGGCACGGCGCCCTGAACGGCAGACGGCAAGCCCCTGATGCACGAACCTGCTGAGTGCGACAAGCAGGCCGCAGGATCCCTCACACCCAACCGGCCACTGCAGCACTGACCGTGAACAAGGGCGCACCATCGCGTCAGCTTCGCCGGGACCTTGTGGCATGCACCGGCGACGGCATGACCTACTCCTTCATGGTGGGTCTTGGCGAGAGCTACTTCCCCGCATATGCGCTCGCGCTGGGGTTCTCCGACGTCATCGGCGGCCTGATTGCGAGCATCCCCTACTTCATCGGCGCATGCCTGCAGCTCGTGGCGCCCTGGGGCGTCGAGCGCATCGGAAGCCCGCGCCGGTGGGTGATGCTGTGCGCGAGCGTTCAGGCATCGAGCTTCCTTCCGCTGATCATCGGGGCAGCGCTCGGCTCGCTCCCGGTCTGGATGCTGTTCGCGACCGTGAGCCTCTACTGGGGCAGCGCGCTCGCGGCAGGCCCCGCCTGGAATGCGTGGGTCGGGGCGGTGATCCCGCGCGCCGTGCGCCCCGCATACTTCGGCATCCGGAGCCGGCTGTGCCAGATGGCCAATCTTGCGGGAATCCTCATCGCCGGCGGCTCGCTTGCGGCAAGCGGCACCGACACGGACCGGGCGGCGCTGGCGAACCTCCTGATCTTCGGCGCAGTCTTCACGCTCGCAGGCGCCAGCCGCGCGATGTCGATCCGATACCTGCTGCGCCACTCGGAGCCGCCGCGCGAGCGCTGGTCTGGGCGCGCGGTGCATCCGCTTCGGCTCCTGACGCGGCCGCTCGAAGGCCGCGAGCGCGACCTCATCATCTTCATGCTCGTCTTCCAGGCCGCGGTGCAGGTGTCGAGCCCATACTTCGCGCCGTACATGCTCCGCTCCCTGGGCTGGTCGATGGGCCTGTTCCTGGCCGCCATCGCAGTCGGATTCGCGGCCAAGAGCCTCTTCATGCCGATGCACGGGAAGTACGCGGCCCGCGCAGGCGCCAGGTCGCTGCTGGTGCGAGGATCCGTGTGCGCTGCAGTCGCCAGCGTGCTCTGGACGCTGTCGCCAAGCCCGTGGTTCGTGATCCCGCTGCAGGTCTTCAACGCCTACGCCTGGGGCGCGTACGAGCTCGCCACCTTCCTGATGCTGCTTGAGCTCGTGCACGAGAACGAGCGCACCAGCGTCTACACCGCCTTCAACCTACTCAACTCAGGGGCGATGGCGATCGGTAGCCTCGCAGGCGGATGGCTGCTCTCCCGCGGCGAATCGACCTTCTCGGCGTACATGACGCTCTTCGCGGTCTCGAGCCTGCTGCGTGCAGCGGCCCTCCCCCTGCTCCTTCGGGTGCGCGATCCCCGCGAGGGCGCCGGCACCGAGCTGCCGACGACGATCAAGCCGCAGGAGGAACGCGATCTGATCGCCGCGGAGGGCGCGCGGTGACGGAGTGCTCGCCGTGACGATCGCCGCGGTCGCCGTGGCGGTGGCCTTCGCGCTCATGGCCCTTGTGCCTGATGCCGACCTCGCGAGCTTCTTCAGCCATGACCTCCTCGCCCAGCGCGCCGGCGTCGACGTGCGCGCATCGAGCGCGGAGAGCGCCCGGCTGTTCCGGGCCGCATGCGCAGCAGCTGCGGTGGCGTGGATCACGTCGATCCCGGCGCTGCGCCTGATCGCGGGACGCGCGCGCCCTGCATCCCATGCGCAGCGACCTGCCGCAGCGCACGCGCATCCTCGGCCCGGTGACCTGCGTTGGTGGATTGCCGCACTCGCGTGCGCGGCGACCGCAGGGCTGGCGCAGCGCGCGGACATCCTTGCGCAGAGCCTCTGGTTCGACGAGATCGCGGCATTTCTCGACTACTCCCAGTGGGGAGTAGGCGCGAGCATGGGCACCTACTTCTCGCTGGCGAACCATCCGCTCCACTCGATGGCGGTGGCGGCAGCGATCGACTTGACTGGCGCGGTCAGCGAACTCGTCCTGCGCCTGCCGTCCGCCCTTGCCGGCCTGCTCACGGTGCCCGCATGCGCATGGCTCGCGTGGGAGTGCGCGGGCTGGCCCGATCGCAGCGCCGGCCCGGGCGCACATGACATGCCAGGGCCCGATGCGCCGAGCGCCGCACGCATCGCCATCCTCGCTGCGATCGCCGCACTGCTCATGCCGCTTGCGGTGCTCGCGTCGACGGAATCCCGCGGCTACGCGATGATGATCCTCCTCGCCGCGATCGCAAGCGCCGCGCAGCTTCGGGCCACCCGTGGCACGCGCGAAGGGTGCCCTTCATGGTGGCTTGCCTACAGCGGCGCATGCGCGCTCGGGTGCTGGACGCACCCCACGTTCGTCGCGCTTCCGCTCGCGCACGGCGCGATCGCTGCATGCACAGTCATCCGCCGGGGCCCGCGCGCATCGACGCACGCCGTCGCGAACCTCGCGGCGCTGGTGCTGGCCGCTGTCACGGCAGCCGCCCTCACGATCCCGCTGCTGCCCGACGTGCTGCGCGTCATCCGCGAGTTCAAGGCGGCTGATGGCGACGAGCCGACCGCCATCGGCGTGGAGGGCGTCCTGCTCATCCTCCAGACCTGCGGGGCATGGGTGCCGTGGGCCGCGGGAATGGGCGCGATGGTCGTGGCGCCCGGCGCCGCGCGCGCGTGGAAGTCAGGAGGCGCCATGCGCATGGCCGTCTGGCTGCCGGTGCTCGCGGCGGCGCTGCTGGCGATCGGATCGCTGCTTGCCGGCAGCTGGATCTACGCGCGATTTGCGCTCTTCACGGTGCCTGCCACCGCATTGGCTGCAGCGATTGGCGCTCAGGTCTGGCTTCAGCAGCCGCGACGCGCGCTTGCGATCGGTGTGCCTCTCGCGGTTGCGCTCGCATGGTCCGCATCGATCCTCACGCTCGGGCCGCGCCAGCCCATCCGCGATGCTGTGGAGTGGATTGCGCAGCGGCGCACTCAGGGTCAGGTCGTGGCATCAGCGGGTCTCGCCGACAACGTCACCGCGATGTACGCCACGGTGCTCGATGGCGACTCGGCATCCCCAGACTCGATCCGCTCCGCCGGTCTGGGTGGCACTCAGCTGGGCAGCCTTGCCCCACCCCCCGACTACCTGGTCGTCCTGTACCCCGTACTGTTCGAGCGCTCCAGCGGCGCAGCCCAGGCGAAGCAGCTCGGGCTCTCGCTGGTCGGGTCCTTCCCGGGCTGGATCGACCAAGGCCAGGGCGAGGTTCGCGTCTACGCTCGTCCGCAGCCGGCGCGATGAGCGAAGCCGCATGGGCCGTCACCCCGACCGCGCCACTCGATCGCATCCACCCTGCGCGACCCATGACAGAGCCGATCATCGAAGTCCTCTCGGAGCGCGAGCAAGGTCCCATGTGGGTCTTCTCGATGCGTCACCTGCCTTCGGGCAGGACCTGCGAGATGGCGATGAGTTGGGCCGACTACGACCTCTGGTCCCCTGAGGGCGCGCACGCTCCGAGCGAGGTCGCCTGCGCGGCCGCCGAGGTGCTGGTCGAGGCGCTGCTCGATGCCGGAGTGCAGCCACCTGCGCGCACCGACGTAAGCCTCGCCCGCCGTCACCGCGCCAATGCGGACGCTCTCATCCGCGCGCGGCTGCGGTAGGGACCCAGGGCCTATGGCCGTCGCAAGACGGTGATGCAGTCGCCCAGTCGTGGCACACCAACCTGGACGGGTCCGCGGGCAGAGTGGTGCGTCCACATGGACTCCTGCCGCTCAACCATCAGTCCGGCCGCTGTCGACCACCCACGGACATCCTCGCGGGTGACTCGAGACCGCCATCCGGCGTGCGAGTCGGCATGTGCAGCCCATCGCATAACGCGCCGGAGCGCACTCGCCGCACGGGACAGCGCCCATGCCATGCCCCTGCCGGATCCAGGACGGTGAGAGTGGTGAAGCATCGCGACGCCGCCGGGCTTCAGCACACGCGCAATCTCACGGATGTAGCGCTCACACTCCGGCGGCGCCACGTGAACGAGGCAGTCGTAGCTCCAGACCGCATCCACCGCCCCAGACAGATCTGGCGGCAGGTCTGCCGCCTGGGAGAGATGCGTGCGGATCCGGCCTAGTCCGGTGAGCCGCTCGCGGCACGTATCGAGGCAGTTGGGGGAAATGTCGCACAGGATCAGGAGATCTGCATGCTCCAGGAGCGGCTCCGACCATCGACCGTGGCCCGGCCCAATCTCCAGGATCGTGCCTCCTTCGCGCATCAGCGGCAGGTACCGGTACAGCACTGCTTGCTTCCACTCCGCGTATGGGACGCCGCACGCCATGGCCTGGCCTGTCCACTCGTCGCCGCCATGTGGCCACGGATGGCGCCTGTCCCACTGGGCGAGGTTGTCGATGACGGCATGTCCACGACCTGCACCTGCGCCACTCGCCGAGGCCCCCGCGGCGGCAACTCTGGCCTCCGCAGCGGCCCTCCACTGCGATACCGGACCTCCGAACCGCGCTTCCAGCGCACTGAGCATCGGCAGCCAGCGCCTCGACAGCTCTTCCTTGACCGGCGCGAGTGCCGTCCATGGCACCTGATGACGCACCTGGTTGATTGACGATCGCGTCGCACCCCTCACGATGCCGGGCTCTTCAGGTGCGCTGATGCCGAGGAACCCGCACGTGCGCCCGATCACGCGCTCCGGGTCGGAGGCGATGTCATCGTGGAACAGGACGAGAAGCTGGCTCGGCGGAAGGTAGCGCTCCCAGATGCGCAGGGTCCGCATGTAGTCAGTACGCAGCTCGTTCTCGGGCGACGCGCATGCAGCCCTGATGTCATCACCAGTGGGTTGGCCGACCCCGCGGTGGCGCAGCTGATGCAGAGCTCCGGATAGCGCACGGGTCGCCGGATCTCGGAGCAGCAGGATCACCTTGATGCTCGGCATCACACGGACGAGTTCAGCGACAGTTGGCTCCTCGAGGGTCGCATAGGCCGGGGTGAAGTCGCACGCGAGGAGATGTCGCGGCGCGGACTCGAAGAGCGCCGCATAGCCCTCCCATGTCCGCGATGGGGTCAGCCCGTGGCGGAGGTACATGCGCATGGCGCTCTCGCGCTGCGTCTGGGTCATCTCCGCATCCCGAAGCTCCGCGATCCGCGCGAGCGAGGTCGCCAGCCGAAACGACGCCACCTCACCACCCGTGCCGTCCCAGTCGAAGTGATGGAACTCCTTGATGCCACAGGCCCACACCTGAGGATGCCCTTGCAGGGCACGGTGAAGCCATGTGGTCCCCGCCCGCTGCGCCCCGATGCACAGCACATCAGGAAGCCGTGGCGCACCCGCAAACCGATGAAGTGTCGGAAGTGGGTCGCCTAGCCGAATCGCACGCACGGCCACTTTCAGCGAGCTCGGTCGTCCATCGCTCGAGAACATGCCCATGGACTGCACGGCACTTCGGGCGTTGAGGATCATCGTGATCGCGTCGCCTGAGGCAGCTCGCACCGGCACCGACTCCGCGTCACCGCCCTCGCACCGGACGGCGAAGTGCACGTGCACGCCACCCGCGCCAGAGGCGGTGCCGAGATCGTCCCCTGGCTCGATGCGCAGCAGGTGCACTCCACTGCAGAGAATTGGCTCGCCGAAGCGGCTCATATCGCACCATCCAGAAGGATCCAACTCACATTCCGCGAACGGGCAACCCGCTGGAGGCCATGACTGGAGGGGAGCCTGCTGCACCTGGCCGAAGTACTCGGGCAGCGGCGCCGCGCGTGGCCATTCGGCCACGAACTGGTGGCTTCGCCAGTGCGCAACCTCCGGCGAGTTGGGTGCACGGTCCTTCGGATCCCTCAGTCTCCACTGAGCCAGCGTCTCGGCCAGCACGGGGATTGGCGCCCTCGACGCGATGCGCCGGTTGAAGTGCCAGTCGCCAAGTGCGGGAAGGCCTTCGTGAAAGGGCCCAACCGCCTCGTACTCGCTCCTTCGAAACAGCATCGAGATTGGCGGAAAGTGATTCTGCCGCGAGAGGTCCGCGGCATTGAGGCTGGCCCTCCACGGCCCGAACTCCTCGGTGGATCGCGTGGTGTACCGCTCGCCATCCCATGACTCGCGGATGATCACGCTGCGGCAGACCGCGGCGGCGTGCCCATCTCGCTGCATGCATCCGAGCATGCGCTCGAGGAACTCCGGATGCCACGAGTCATCGTCGTCGTGAATCGCGATCACGTCTCCGGGCGCTTCCGCGATGCCCGCGTTGCTGGCTGCTTCCATGCCGCGCTGCTCGTTGAAGTGCAGGATCCCAAGTCGTCCGCTCAGGAGATGGCGGTAGGGCGCAACCTCATCCTCCACAAGCCGCACCGGACCGCCATCGTTGACGATCTGCAGGAACCAGCGCCGATGCGTCTGCGACAGCACGCTTCGGATGGCTCGCGGCAGCATGCCGAGCCGCCATCGCGTTCGCATGACGATCGCGACCTGCATGGGGGATCCGTGCGGTGCGCCACCGTAGGGCGCTTCGGAGTGGGTCCCCGGACTTGCGGATGCGGCCTCTCGATGGTGCCACAGGGCAGGATCCACGAGCGCCGCAGCCGCCTCGCATCGCGACTCGGCAGCCTCAAGGCCGCAGAACGTGCCCATGGACGCGAATGCCGCGCGCGCATCTCGCATCAGGTCCGCATGGTCGCACTCCCCCACCACGAGACCCTCTGCGTCGCGATCGATGCTGCGCTGATGGTCATTCCAGATCCTCAGCGCCAACCCCTGCGGCATGCCGTTGCGGTCGCCGAGGGAGGATGCCACCTCCGCTGCAGCCCGCCGAATCCTGAGGATCCGCAGGTCGCAGCCGACCTGTGCAGCCACGACTCGCCACAGGGGAATCAGCAGGCTCGACCGCGGATCCTTCACGATCCAGTGACCATGCCTGCTGACCTCAGCCTGGGCAAGGTCGACAAACCTCCCAATCACGTCCACTGTGTCGGGCCAATCGATCCACCTCTCTGGCAGGGGTCCGGGTGCGGAATGCCACTCACGCCCAAACCGGATGAGCAGATCCTCCTGCGCCCGCCAGACTTCGGCATGCTCCCAATGCCCGTGCGGGTTGTGCGAGTGCGGCACGACATCGATCTGATCGCCGAGATTCGCCCCCATGGCGTGAAGACCTCGGGCCACAAGCGAAGTTCCCGACCGATGCATGCCAACGACGAGGATGATCATGGCGTGCAGCGAATCCGCTATCCCGCGCCGCCCGACGGAATCAGCGGCTTGCGCTGGCGCACGGTCCACGCCACGGGCACCTCAACCGAGAACGTCGATCCCACGCCGGGTGCCGACTTCAGGGACAGCGTCGCGCCGAGCATCTCGGCAAGCTCGCGGCAGATCGCCAGTCCGAGGCCGGTGCCGCCGTGCCGCTTGGTGTGGCTCGCATCCACCTGCCTGAACTTCTCGAAGATGATGTCCTGCATGTCCGCCGGCACGCCCGGCCCGCGGTCGATCACCGAGATCCGAACCGCGGCCCGCCCGCCAGGCTGCTCGACACGCGATGCGGCAAGCGACACTTCGGCGCCGGCCGGCGAGAACTTCACCGCATTCGACAGGAAGTTGTAGAGGATCTGCTGCAGCTTGCCGGGATCGGTCTCCACGGCCGGAAGCCCTTCCTCCGCGGCGACGCGCACCTCGATCGACTTGGCCTGGCTCTGCGGCTGCATCAGCCGCACGAGGCCCTCGACGATGTCGGCCACGCTCGTGCTGCGCACCGCGACCTCCACCCGTCCGGCCTCGATCTTGGCCATGTCGAGCAGCTCGTTGATCATGTCGAGCAGCCCACGCGCGCTCGTGAGGATGTTGGTGATGTAGCGGATCCTCTTCGGATCCGCGGCAGCATCGGACTCCGCGATCTCGCGCAGCAGGTCGGCGAAGCCGATGATCGAGTTCAGCGGGGTCCGCAGCTCGTGCGACACGTTGGCCAGGAACTCGCTCTTGAGCCGGCTCGACTCGGCCAGCCCGACGTTGCTCTCGGCAAGCTCGGCGATGCGCACGTCGAGGCTCTCGTTGGCGCTCCGCAGCGACTCCTGGACCTGCTGCAGCTCCGCCAGCATGCCGTCGAAGGCGCGGGAGAGCTGCTCGAAGTCGTCGCGCGTGCGCAGCGCCGACCGGGCCGACAGGTCGCCGCGCTGCACGCGCTCCGCGGTCGCCCGGAGGCGCCTCACGGGCGAGAACACCAGCTTGGTGAGGATGAACCAGAAGACGAGGACTGCCAGGATCGAAGCCACCGCGAGGCTGCCCAAGAGCCAGATCCGGTTGAGCGCCTCCTGCCTCGATGCGAAGGCGCTCTCGCGCTCGATGATCACCAGCGCACGCGGCGGATCGCTGATGCCGGCATCGGACGCGCGCGGCGAGAAGTCGAGGAACCTGCGGTCCTGAATCGCCCGCCACTGGCTGTCCGGGATCGCGAGCGCGTACCGGTACACCGTTCCGCCAGCCGTGTCCGCCGCCTCGGCGTAGTCGACGAGAGAGGGGTCGGTCGACAGCGCGCGCCACGCATCCACCGCAAACGGATCCCGCTCCTCGCCGTCCTCGAGCCGGTCTGCGGGCACG
>JBIIIL010000315.1:0-2599 GCA_044234825.1 Phycisphaerales bacterium | reverse complement strand
CCTGGCCGCCTGTGAGGGTGTTGACCCTCATCACGTCCTCAAGGCCGTCCTGGTTGAAGTCGCCGGCCACGCACGCGTTGCCGAAGGCGCTCGCAAGCTGCGCGGACGTCATGCTCGTGGTGCCGGTGTCGAAGAAGTACCCGGGCCCGGCGCCGCCTGCGGCTGCCCCGTGGTTGAACAGCAGCCGGTTGTTGTAGTCGTTGGTGGGGTTCTCGGCGGGCGACTGGTTGCACTCGCCCGGGTCCGAGGTCGATCCGTTGCTGTTGAGGTCGATGCAGATCGTGCCCGATGTCTCGGGCGTGTCGTAGTCGACGTAGAAGATGTCCGCATAGCCGTCGGCGTTGAAGTCGCCGATCGCCATCTCGCAGAAGCGCGGATTCGCCGCCGCGCCTGAGTTGGCCGACATGGTGGGGATGCGCGCGTCCTCGAAGCGGAATCCGCGCCATGCGCCACCGGTGTCGTTGCCGAGGTTCATGTACACGCGCGGCTGGCCCACCATCGCGTTCACGGTGTCGGACATGGTGGTGGCCGTCACCAGGTCAAGCCAGCCGTCGTTGTTGACGTCAACGGCCTTCACGTCGCGCGTGTTGGTGGCGTCGTACATGCCGCGCGAGGATCCGCTGTCGGCGGCCTGCCCGTACTCCGTCGTCCGGTCCACAAGCACGCCACCCTCGTTCATCAGCAGCAGCTTTGCCCGGCCTCCCTCGATCGAGCCCGGGAACTTGCGGCCGCACACGAGGTCGGTGTCGCCGTCGCGGTCAAAGTCGCCAACCGCAAAGTCCTTCTCGAGATTGTCGCCCACGACGATGGAGGCCGGGGCGACCAGCCTTGACGAGGTCTGGTTCGAGAACGTGACCCACGACTGCGCCGATGCGGTGGAGCAGGCGGTGCCGGCGACGATGGCGGAGAGGGTGGCGTGGAATCTCATGTGTGTCACGGGTTGCAGGTGCCCCAGGCGGCGAGGACGATGGTCAGGTCGAGGCCGTTCACTGTGCCGTCGCCATTGAGGTCGGCCATGCCCGGACTGCCCCATCCTGCAAGCACCACCGACAGGTCCAGGCCGCTGACCGTGCCGTCGCCGTTGAAGTCGGCGGCGCAGGGCGCGCACGTGTCCGGGAGCCCATCGCCATCATGGTCAGGCATCCCCCCAACGGCGATGTCGATCAGGTCGTTGATCCCGTTGGCGTTGCAGTCCGTCGCGGTCCCGTCGTACGCGAGCACGAACGAGCTCATGTCGGCTGCATCCACGATGCCGTTGCGGTCGATGTCCGCAACCGCGCATGGCTGGTCAGGGCTTGCCGCTCCTGCGGCGAGGCAGGCGCGCATCAGCTCGAAGTCCGCAAGGTCGACCGAGTTGCTGCCGTTCAGGTCGAACTCGACGCGGCCAAGGGAGTCGAGGAAGGCGATCAGCTGATCGCGCGCGCCCTGGCTGAGCGCGGCGAACGCAGCCGCGCTCGCGGAGCCCTCGCCGATCGGGCCATGCGCGAGGATCGCTGCGGTGACGCGCGACTCGAACGTGCCGCCCGAGGCCCGGCCGTCGTGCAGCATCGGGTCCCGGCGCCGGAGGCCCCACAGCACGGGCGTGCGCATCTCGGTCTCGGAAGCGTCGCCCTGCTGGATGCCGTCGCCAAGCAGGCCCATGTCATGCAGCAGGAAGTCGGAGTAGGGCCGGAATGTCTTGCCCCGGATTGCGGCCTCGAGGGCTGGGTCATCCACCGAAGACCACTGGGGCGTGTGGCAGGCGCCGCAGCCGATGGACATGAACACCGACTCGCCGGTCATGCCTGACCGCGGGGTCTGGGGCGGCGGGGCGAGGTAGCGCTGGAAGTGCGTGACCCGGTCGATGAACGCAAACCCCTCCGTGTCCTCGACATCCTCGATGTCCTCGACGGGATCGCACTGCTGCAGCCGTGCGACGTCATTGTTGGGCGCGTTCTCCGCCGGCTCGAGCCTGTTGGTGAAGCCCATTTCGTTGCGGGCCGCATCGGCGGAGAAGGTGAGCACCGTCGCGACCTGGGCCTTCCAGCCGAACCTGCCCGCGCGAGGCGGTCCCGAAGGCGCCTCGAGCGGCACGACCCAGTGCACCCTGCCGCTGATGCCGTCACCGTTGGAGTCCTGCGGATCGGCGCCTGCAGCGATGGCGCTGTCGGGGATCGCCTCAACGAGCCCAAAGGCCATCGAGCTGTTGGTGACGCGCGACCTCACGATCGTCGCATCCGCTGGGACGAGCTCCGCGCACGACTGCGACACCGCCAGCAGCTGGAAGAGCGACTGCGACTCGCCCGGATAGGGCTCGAACTCGCCCTTGTTGTCGATGCCGAAGTGCGTCACGGCGATCGATCCCCACCCACCCACCGGATTGGTGTGGCATGAACTGCAGTTGGACTTGTTCATGATCGGTCCGAGGCCGTCCTGGATGGTCAGGGGCCTGCCGAACAGCTGTCGTCCCAGATTGAATCGCTGAAGCTCCACAGGAGCGAGTCCAGGAAGCGGTTGCCCCATCCTGGGCTGGAGCGGTGGAGTTGCCGCTATCGCCGCCGAGACGACCGACGCCGCACCTCCGGTACAGGCCCAGAGGAAGGATCGCGAGCGGCGCGGG
>JBIIIL010000314.1:0-2601 GCA_044234825.1 Phycisphaerales bacterium | reverse complement strand
CATCGTGCGGCTGGCCACCACGTCCTTCATGAAGAGGCGAGCGCGGCGATGCGTGGGATCGGTATCGACCACCTTCTTGAGGCAGCGCTCGGCGCGCACGAAGTCGCCGCGGTCCTCGTAGATCACCGCGAGGTTCACCAGCGCGTTGACCGGCGGGTTCGGCATGCAGCACAGGTCCTCGTAGGCGTGCATGGCCTCCGAGTCGTGACCGAGCAGGTCCAGCAGGAACGCCATCCGGAAGACGGTGGCCGGCGCCGGATCGTGGTCCTTGGCCTTGCGGTACTCCGCGATCGCCTCGTGACGCCGACCATCAGCCTCGAGCTTGCGGGCGGCCTCGAGGTGCGGGCGAGCGGCGGACGGGTTTGATGCGGTGGCGGTGGCGGAAGTGGTGGTCGTCATGGGGAATCGCCCATCATAGCGGGGCTGGGAGCCGGTTCCAGCAGCCGTATGGACCGCCAGCGGCCGCGCTCGAAGCGCCATCCAAGGGCGGCGCCCACGGCGATGATGTAGGCGCTTGCGCCAATCCACGGTCCGATGGCCCCCCACTGCGGCTGCGACTCCGCCAGCCACCAGCCCACCCCCACGATGCAGCTCCAGGCGAGCCCCATGGTGACCAGGCCCGGCCACATGGTGTCGCCGGCCCCGCGAAGCGCACCGGTGTAGATGATGCCGACCGCATCGAAGACCTGGAACACGGCGGCGCAGATCATCAGCTGCGCACCGACCTCGATGATGCGGGCCACGCTCCCGGGATCGGCATTGGAGGAGATCGCGAAGAGCCGGACGAGGTCCTGCCTCATGAGCAGCATCAGCAGCGCCCATGTCCCCATGTAGGCCACCGTCACGGCGAGCGCCGCACGCGTGCGGCGCACCGCCGCTTCAGGCTCGCCGTGCCCGATGGCGCGGCCCACGAGCGTGGTGGTCGCGACGCTGAGCCCCATCGCAGGCATGAAGGACAGGTGGATGTAGCGCAGCACGGACCATCCCGCCGCGATCTCGATCGTGCCAAATCGGCCGACGAGCACGCTCATGAAGATCGCCCAGCAGATGAGCTCGTTGCCGAACTGGATCGCCGCCGGCCATCCCACGCGCAGCAGCTCGCGCATCGAGTGCACGTGCGGGCGCCACGACCGCCGAGTGCCGTGCAGGCGGTCGATCTCCGGACCGAACATCAGGACGAGCGGGACGAGCAGCTCCACGAGCACACCGCACACGGTGGCAATTGCCGCGCCGGCCACGCCAAGCGCAGGCACCCCCGGCACGCCGGGCAGGCCCAGCGCCGGAAGGCCGGCCTCTCCGTAGATCAGCGCGTAGTTGAGGACGATGTTGACGGCGTTGCCCGCAATCGCGGCCACCGCGACGATCTTGGGCCGCGCGATCCCGAAGAGGAAGTTGTGCACGGACTTCGCGGCAAGGCTGATGATGCCCCCTGCGAGAAGGATCTGCGCGTAGCGGGTCTCCTGCTCCACAAGCGCAGGCTCGTGGCCCATGGCCGCGAATGCGGCTGGCATGACGAGGAACGCAAACGGCAGCAGCAGCGCGATCCACGCAAGGAGCGACAGCCACAGCCCCGCCCATGCCCACCTGCCCGCCTCATGCCCGCGACCCGCGCCCACATGCTGCGCCACGAAGGTGTTCACGAGCGACAGGACCCCAAAGCAGAACGACAGCGGCGCGAAGCTCCACACGCCACCGTTGCCTTGCGCAGCCAGCTCGAGCGGACCCACCTGCGCCACCATCACCGCATCCACGAACTGCATGAGCGTGTAGCTCACCATCGTGAGCACCGTGGGCCATGCAAGGGCGACGACCTCCCGGACGTCGCCGACCAGCCGCCGCGTCACGCTCAAAGCTCGATGAGCGTCATGTCGCTCTTCGCGACGGGCTTCGCGGGCGCCGCATGGTGGGACGTCGCGAACGCCTCGAGGCCGGGCACGCGGGCCATCTCCGCACGGACCGCAGCCGCGTCGTAGGCCGCAGCCACGCCGCCGGACAGCGCCGCGCGCAGGTCGAGCGCGATCTGCGCCTCCGACTTGCAGAAGTCGATCGGGTCGATGGCGCGGTCGAAGCCCTGGAGGCGGCCGGTCGCGTTCTCGAAGGTTCCCGCCTTCTCCACCCACGTCGCCGCAGGCAGCAGCACCTCGGCCGCCGCCGTCATGCGGTTCGGCAGCGTCTCGAGCATGACGGTGCGGCGCGTGCCCAGCGCGGCCGCCCAGTCGGGCGTGATCCACTCGCTCGGGTAGTTGCCAGTGAGGAGGACCGTGCCCGCGCCCTTGGACGTCAGCGCCGCGAGGCCGGCAGAGGCGTCGTGCACCGCGGCCCCTGCCGTGCGCCCCGCTGTGGCGCGCGCAAGCGCCTCGAGCACGCGGCGGACGCCGCGCGCGTTGGGCGCCTTCTCGGCGCGCACCACGAACCCGTTGGGGAACGTCTTGTCCGCACCGACCACAGGCACAGGCCCCACGATGAGCGCGGCACTCGCATCGAGCGACAGCGCCTCGCGCGCCAGCAGGTACGCGTCCTCGCAGGACAGCATCGGGCTGGCCACGAACGCCAGGCTTCCCGACGCGGCGCCCTCGCGCAGGACGCGCGCGGCACGGTCCG